>CAYZJZ010000023.1:10519-13277 GCA_964478905.1 uncultured Eubacteriales bacterium | reverse complement strand
TTTCAAAGTATTTATTTATGCACAAGTGTGACATATGTTTGACAAACCTACACCAGCCCATTTGTTTGGTTAAAAATCACTATTGACAAGATTTTACTTATTTGCTAAACTAAATAGGTTGAAATTCGCATAATCATCGGAGGACTCGGTGCCGTAGCACCGTCTTGATTTAAGACAAGAGTCGATAAGATGTCGAGTGAGCTCGGTTATTTTTCTTAAATAATCGAGCTCTTTCTTTACGATAGATGCAAAAAATAAAATTATATAGAAATTTAGTTTGGAGGAAAATAATGGAAATTAATTTATCAGAGCATTTTACGTATAAAAAATTGATTAGGTTTACGCTACCTACAATAATAATGATGATTTTTACATCAATTTATGGTGTTGTAGATGGGCTATTTGTTTCAAATGTAGAAGGAAGTAATGCGTTTGCGGCTATTAATTTGATAATGCCGGCTATTATGATTTTGGGGACAGTAGGTTTTATGATAGGAACAGGTGGAAGTGCGATTATATCTAAAACTTTGGGAGAAGGAGATAGGGAAAGAGCGAACAGGTATTTTTCTATGCTAGTTTATTTGGAAATTATTTTAGGAGTAATACTTACTGTAGTAGGCTTAATATTTTTAGAGCCTATTGCGAAATTACTTGGTGCTGATGAAAGTATGATGGCTGATTGTCTAATTTATGGAAGAATTCTTTTAATTGGATTAGTTGCATATACTTTGCAAAATAGTTTTCAATCTTTTATGGTTACTGCAGAGAAGCCTAAATTTGGCCTGGGAATATCTATAATTGCCGGTTTTACAAATATGATTTTAGATTTTGTATTCATATATTTATTTAATTGGGGCGTTGCCGGAGCAGCTTGGGCAACAATAGGCAGTCAAGTTGTAGGTGCTTGTATTCCAATGGTATTTTTTATTAGAAAAAATAATACTATGTTAAGACTAGGAAAGACAAAATTTGAACTTTCTCCGATAATAAAGTCTTGTATTAATGGCTCGTCTGAAATGGTAACTAATCTTTCATTATCTTTAGTTAGTATATTGTTCAACAAGGAACTTATGGAATTAGTTGGAGCTAATGGGGTGTCTGCTTATGGAGTAATAATGTATGTAGGATTTTTGTTTGTTGGTACATATGTGGGATATTCTATTGGAAGTGCACCGGTAATCAGTTATCATTATGGTGCTAAAAATAAGGATGAGTTAAAAAGCTTACTAAGTAAAAGTGTAAAGCTACTTGGAATTACTGCGGTTGCTATGACTGTTTTATCTGAGATTTTTGCTAGGCCTCTTGCGAGTATATTTGTAGGATATGATAAGGAATTATTGGAGTTAACGGTTAATGCTTTAAGATTGTATTCACTTTCGTATATCATAAGTTGGTTTAATATATTTGCCTCATCTTTCTTTACCGCGTTAAATGATGGCGTGATATCTGCACTTATATCTTTTTTAAGAACATTAGTACTTCAAGTTTTGGCGATTTTGATTCTAGCGAGATTTTGGGGAATAAACGGAATATGGCTTGCTACGGTTGCTGCGGAAATGCTTGCGATTGTTGTTAGTATGATTTGTTTTATTAGCAATAGGAAAAAGTACGAATATGTATAAAAAATAATGAATTATATACCGATATACAAGCTGTGGATAGAGTGCTAATATAGGTAGGGGGAGAAATAAAATGTCAGAAACGAATGAACTAAAAAAGATAAAAAAGTTATATGGAGAAAAATTTAAGAATTTATGTAGAGATAAGTTCCCTGTAATATTAGAACAAGAGGGGAAATTACTAGATATATTGGAAAAAAGGTTTTCACATAACTGTAATTCGTTATATGAAAGTATAACAGAAAATGGATTAGAAGAAAGTTTTAGCCAACTCATATATAGTGAATTTGGTATTGAGAAAAGAGAAGAAAAAGAAGAAACAAGAACTCCACACCAAATATTAGACGAAGCAGGATATAATTTATATGAATGTAAGACAGAAAAAGAGATACAAAGTTTTAGGAAATATTATAGAGTTGATGAAGTATTATGTACTATTTATAATGGTGGAAGACTAAATACTAGAGTCTGTTTTTGGGCAGTAAAAAAGAATGTTGAAGAAATAAAAAGAGAAAATTTTGATAAACCTAAAAAAGGAGACGAGTACAGTACATCGGTATTGGGAATACAATTTACAAGAGACTGGAACGCTATTGTTCAGATTATAAGCAGATATAACCATACTGTAACTAATCCGAATTGTACATTAGATAACAACTTAGATAATATTGCACCGGGACTAGCTCAAAGTTTTAAAAACTTATTAAAAGAAAGAGGAATAGATTTTGAGCAAGAAAATAGTAAAGGTTTTGAAATACCTGGATATATGTTAGCTAGAGACGGAAAGTACTATAAATATAACTATGAAATCAATGGAATTTATTATTGCCCCGGAAATATAGTTATTAAGAATGGAGAGGCGAAGAAAGTAATAGAGCCTGATAAAGGTATATTAATAGATTATTTTTGCTTGGATTTTGAAAATAAAAATGTAGAGCCACTAAATGGTATTATGGATTCATTTGCTGATGACTTAGGAGAAATTGAAAAGGTAAGCGTTGAGAAGTCTAAAGAAGAAGGCATAGATAAAGTAGTAAAAATATATATAAAAGATAAAGAAGAACCAGTATTAATTGGAATAGATAAGGATAGTAGAATTACCCAATATGATAATAAATACGTAACTAAAGTAGGAGGTA
>CAYZJZ010000023.1:0-10419 GCA_964478905.1 uncultured Eubacteriales bacterium | reverse complement strand
TAAGTTTGCCAGAATTACAAGAAGTAGGATTTGGCTTTTTGTATAGTAATGAAAGCCTAAGCGAATTAAGTTTGCCAGAATTACAAGAAGTAGGAAATGACTTTTTGTATAGTAATGAAAGTCTAAGCGAATTAAGTTTGCCAGAATTGCAAGAAGTAGGAGATTACTTTTTGAGTTGTAATGAAAGTCTAAGGAATGTGTATTTACCTAACTGTCCTCAGCTTGAAGAAGAAATGCAAAGAATTGTTGATAAAAATAAACAAGTAATTACTCCTTTTGATATTGCATCATTAGATCAAGAAATAGAATTAACTACAACTGAAGTTGGAATGGGGCGTAGAATAATTGAAAGGATTAAGAGTTTTTTTTCAAAAGATAGTATAGAAAAATAAAGTTTTAAGGAGTGGAATAAATGATTAGATTAAAAATTGAGGATGTTGAAAATAATGAGTATAGGTTAAAGGACATAGAAGATAACAATTATGATATAAACATTGAATTTTATGATATAGAAAAATTACCTCAAGCAAATGATTATATAAATATTTCAGCCGAATTATTAAATACAAATTATAAAGAGTATTCGAGATATTTAGTTTTTGGCGGAATGGATAACATTTGCGGAAGAAAAGACATAAGCCTTGGAGATATAGATGTGATAAAAGTAGAAGTTGAAGATAAAGAAATATATTTAAAAAGATTATACGGATAGAATAAAAATGGAGACTAAAAAAATGGAACAAGGAAAGTGTTTAGTTGAATTGGATGAGATATTAAAACATTTAGATAGTAAATATTTAGATAAGATACCTGTAGATATAAGGAATTCTATAAGTGAAGGAAAAAATAGGAAATATGATTGGGCTTATGATGAAAATAAAAAACTAAATGAGCAAAAAATCAATAGAAAAACTATAGCAATGTTATCATATTTGAATATGGAATATTTATTGAATGATGAACAAAAAGAATTAATGAAGGAAATTCATTATCAAAATGAAAAGAAATTTAATTTGAGTAAACAAAATAATAACAACATTAGCAATTTAGAAACTAAAGAAACAGAACATCATATTGAGAATGCTACACAAGTTAATATGCTTGTAAAAACTCAGCCCACAAAATGGTATGAAAAAATAATGAACTTTTTTAAAAGTAGGTTAAAAAATAAAAATTGATACAAGCTGTAGATAGAGTGCTAATATAGGTAGGTGGAAGAAATAAAAATGACGGGAATTAGTGAGCAAAAAAACTATATGGATAGTATAGGAAAATAAATTTTTGGTTAGTGAAATAATGAAGTACGAAATAGTTGACTTTTAAATTGTAGAATTGTAAAATGATTTTGTTAGACAAATGATAAATGAAAGAGGGGAATTTATATGAAACTAAAAAAGTTAAGTTGCGGGGTTTTGGGCGCAATGATGGTTTTATCCTGTAATTCAGCGTTTGCATTGGAGAATGACGTGGTTGTAAATTTAGATGGAGAAAAGTTGAATTTTGATGTTAATCCTATTATTGAGAGTGGAAGAACAATGGTTCCGTTCAGAAAAATTTTTGAGGAATTGGGTTGCTCTGTATCCTATCAAAATGATGCCGAAGGAATGATTGTATCGGCTTGGCACGGTTCGGATTTAATAAGACTTAGAATTGGCGATTATAATATAGCGATAAACGGAGAAAATAAAGCGTTAGAGGTTGCGCCTGAGATTGTTGATAGCCGTACTTTAGTTCCTTTAAGAGCTGTTTCTGAGGCTCTTGACTGTAATGTAAAATGGAACAAAGATACTAGAACTGTTGACATTACTTCCAAAATAGGTCAATACAAAGTAAAAACTGAAAATATAGTTAAGGTTGTAAAAAATGATGCCGGAAAGATGTTACTTAGTATAGACTGTGCTTATCCGGTAATTGTTTCAGAAGAAGAAAATGCTTTTTATACATACATAAATAATGAGTATAAGAAAAATGCTGAGGAGTATGTTAAATCTATTGAAGAATGGACAGAAGATGCAAACTCTATGTATGAAGGACTAGGCGAAGATTTTAGACCATTAGTATTTAGTTTATCTTATGAAGTAACACTAAATAGAAATAATATGTTATCTATTACTACTCATAATTATGAGAATACTAACGGAGCTCATCCTAATACTTCTAAAGAGTCTAGAACTTTCCAAATGATATTGGAAAAAGAATTAAGCTTAACAGATATTTTGGATTGTGATCAAGAAGATGTTGATAAAGTGGTAATGAATTCTTTTGAAGAAACTTTAACGAACGAACCTTATGATATGGATTTAGCTGAGTTTAAGAAGAACTTAACAGAAGAAGTTCAGAATGTAAGCTTTTACTTAACTGATGATTCACTTGTTATGTATTTTAATCCTTACCAAGTTGGACCTTATGCTATTGGAGCTCCTTCGTCTGAAATTAAGTATACAGGCGCAGAGGGAATTGTAAAAATTGATTTATCCGGAGCTAATCTTGAACGATTTGAATTTGGACTTAGTGGAAATGATTCAACCGGATATTCTTGGGGAATTGTTGAATCGGATGCTGAGATAGTAGATGTTAAGAGTGAATATACTCCTGATGAGAATAAAGAGGGACTTGTTGGTAAAGGTGGAACATATAAATTTGTTGTAACTGGCGTAAATAAGGGAAGTTGTACGGTAAAATGTTCTTATATGCGTGGTTGGGATGCTGAGACTCCTGCGTTAAAGACGATTGCGTATGATTTATATGTAAATGAAGATAAGACTATTACGTTTATAAATGAAAGAGAACTTAACGAGGGGACTATAACTCTTATAAATAATAATGATTAAGTTGTGTAGAAAAAACACTTGTGATGCCCAAAGCTCACAAGTGTTTTTGCATATATAAAAATGGGAATTTTGTTTGCAAAATAGTAACTCTGAATGGTAACACTTTCTATGCTGAAATATATTTAAGTGCTTGACAATGAATGTGCTTTTTGCTATACTGAACACAGTTCATAAAAAATGAACAAAGTTCATAAAAAGAGGTGAGAATTTTGCCGAAAAAACTTGATAATGTAAGAGAAGAAATTTTAAATGTTGCAACAAAGATGTTTCTTAAAGAAAATACAAGAGATATTAGTATGAGAAAAATCGCGTTTGAGAGTAAAATAGGTTTAGGAACGGTGTATAATTATTTCCATTCTAAAGAGGCTTTACTTACTGAAATTATTGATATAAGGTCTAATGAGCAATTTGATAGAATAAAGGCGGCTATTGATAGTAATAACACTGTAAAAGAACAACTAAGAGCTGTTTATGAAATATTATTGACTGATTTACATTCTATTGATAATAACCAATTAAAAAACATTATAGCTACCTTAAATGAATATCCTATAAATATTAAAGAGGAATTGGAAGAAAAGCTTGTTGATTTTCATTCCAAAGTAATTGGATATATGGAAGGAAAAATGAAATTAAAAAATATTATTATTGCTAGAATTTTCTTTGGTGCTACTATGTGGGCGGCGTGTGATAAGGTTGATTTCGATGATGTTTGGAATGAACTTTGTAAGTTAGTATAGAAAGTGGGGATAAGATGAAAAATATAATTCATGTAGAGAATTTGCGAAAAATTTATGATACCGGTAAAATTCAAGTCGAAGCATTAAAGGGAATTAATTTTGATGTCCAAGAAAACGAATTTGTCGCCATTATGGGAGCAAGTGGATCTGGTAAGTCGACATTTATGAATATTTTAGGATGCCTTGATACCGTATCTTATGGTAAATATGAGCTAGACGGAATAGATGTTTCTAAAATGAATTCAAGTGAACTTGCGACAATTCGTAATAAGAAAATTGGCTTTGTATTCCAGTCTTTTAACTTGTTACCTAAGATAGATATTTTGAAAAATGTTGAGTTACCTATGATGTATGCCGGTGTTGGAAGAAGTGAAAGAAAGAAAAAGGCTGAGATTGCTTTGGAACGTGTTGGGCTTGGTGAAAGATTAGATCATAAACCAAACGAAATTTCAGGTGGTCAAAGGCAAAGAGTTGCTATCGCTAGGTCTTTGGTTAATGAGCCGAAAATGATTTTGGCTGATGAACCTACTGGTAACTTGGATAGTAAGGTTGGAGACGAAATAATGGAGTTTTTTACTAAACTTAATAATGAAGGGGTAACTATTGTTTTGGTTACTCACGAACCTGATATAGCAGCATTTGCTAAAAGGATTGTTGTGTTTAAAGATGGAAATATTATTTCAGATGAGATTAATAAGAATAGGAGGACTTTATAATGAAGTTTAAGTTAAAGAAAAGATATATTTTTGTTGTGATTGCTGTGATGATTATAGTTTGTTTCTTTATTGGAGGAAGTAACGGAAACATTTTGCCGGTTGTTGATACTGTTGCGGTTACAAGAGGGAATGTTGAATCGTTAGTTTCTATATCCGGTAATGTTAAAGAAAAAGATGAAAATAATGTATACATAGAAACTAATGTTAAGGTTAAGAAAATTTTAGTCGATGAAAATGATGAAGTTAAAAAAGGTCAAAAGATTGTAGAGTTTGATATGGATTCTATGGAATCTAATTTAAAAACTTTAAAGCTTAACAAGGAAATTTTAGAATTAAATTATAAAAAAGCTACAATTAGCGATGAAAGCGGTATGTTATCTTTAGTTACATCTACCAACTCTACTCAATCTGCAAAAGATGCTTATGAAAGAGCCGAGGCTTTATATGAAGTTGGAGCTATTTCTAAGGTTGAATATGATAACGCAAAGACTGCATATGAAAATGCAAAGGCAGGTTTGACTTTGTCTGAAGAAGGCATTACATATGATATTGACACATTAAAGAAAAATATTGAACTTGCTAGCATTAATATTAAAGAATTTGAAAAACAAATTTCTAAGTTAAATACTGCTATGTATAGTCCTGCTGATGGTATTGTAAGTTCTATATCAATGTCAGAAGGGGCATATGCTGCTACTACTATGCCGATTTATAAAGTTGTTAATAATAATAATTTGGAGATTAAATGTGCCGTTAAAGAGTTTACTGTAAAAAACTTAGAAGCTGGTCAAAAGGTATATATAACAGGAGATGCGTTTGATGGTTATACTTACGAGGGACATATTAAGAGCATTGCTCCTATTGCGTCTACTGTAACCGGTTATACTAGTTCACAAACTACTATCGAAGTTATTGTTGATGTAGATAGCGAAAATACTTTATTAAAAAGTGGATTAAATGTTACTTGTGATGTTGTTTCAGCCAAGAGTGAAGATGTTATGACTATTCCTGTTTCAAGCTTTAGTGAGGACAAAGAAGGAAATATTTCGGTATATAAAGTTGAAAATGGACAATTAAAGTCTATTAATATAGAAACGGGTATTCATTCTGATGAGTTACTTGAAGTTAAATCCGGAATTAATGAAGGGGATAAGATTGTAAAAACAGTTAAATCTTCTTATGTTGATGGATTAAAAGTTACAGAAGAAAGGTAGATGATATAGTTGTTCTTTGAAGTTTTTTCTCAGGCAATAGATAGTATAAAATCTAATAAAATGCGTACTTTTCTTACGATGCTTGGCGTTGTTATAGGTGTTTCGTCTGTTATTATAATTTTTTCAGCCGGTAATGCGGGTAAAGCGTATATTAATGGCTTATTTGGTAAACTTGGGGCGAATATAATAACTATTACTACTTCTACGACGGCGAGTATTGAAGAGTCGGATAAGTTTACACAAAAGGATGTCGAATATTTGAAAGAAAAAATTCCTGAAGCGACAAATGTTCAGTATTACGGCTCCGGTAAATCAACTACTACATATGTAAATTATGGCGATGAATCAAGATTTGGAGTTATTATGGGAGTGTTACCTGAAATTTTTGAAACGCGTCCTATGGATTTAACCGGAGGTAGATTAATTACACAGAATGATGTTGACTGTTCTGCAAATGTTGCGCTTATTCCTGATATGTGTGTTAAGGGATTGTTTGGAAATTTTAATCCGATAGGCAAAAAAGTTGTTATACAAGATGAGAATTATGGAAGTAAAACGCTTACTATTGTTGGTACTATTGATTTTGATATAGGAATGGATATGACGACTGACGAAATGTCGGATAGTGTTCCTGGGATGTTGGTAATTCCATTTACTACTTATCAGAATTTTTATCAAACTAATACTATTGATCAATTGGAAATTGTTTTCCCAAAAGATGCTGATTCTCAAGACATTGCGGATAAGGCTAAAAAATATCTTGAATTGTTACATAGTACAGAAGACAAGTATTCTTTTACCAGTTCACAGCAAATTCAAGATACTGTAAATGATGTTATTAATGTTATTCAAATTGCTATTTTAGCAATTGGTGCGATTTCGCTTGTTGTTGGCGGAATTGGAATTATGAACATTATGCTTGTTGCAGTTACAGAAAGAACACGAGAAATAGGAATAAGAAAAGCGATAGGTGCTCAAAAGAAGGATATTATTATTCAATTTTTAGTTGAAGCAGTATTACTTACTGCTATGAGTGGAGTGGTTGGAATTATTATTGGAATTATACCTTGCTTCCCACTTTCTACAATTGCAAATTGCAGTCCGTCTGATCTTGTTTCACCGTCAATAATTTTGGTTTCTATTGGTGTAGCAATACTTTGTGGTGTGTTCTTTGGTGTTTATCCTGCTAAGAAGGCTGCTGATTTAGATCCAATTGAGTCTTTAAGATATGAATAGAGAAGGAGGAAACGGTTTTATGAAAAGAATTTTGAGTTTTGTTACAGCATTTTGCTTGCTTTGTTCGGTTTGTATAGCTGAGGAAGTAAATGCTTCTGAAGATAAATATATGAGTATGGATGAGGCTGTTAGTTATGCTTTAAGTCATAATTCGTCAATTATAGACTTAGAGAGAACATCTAAAGACCAGAAAGAAGCTTATGATGATGCAAAAGATGATTATAGGAAATGGCAGAACAAGATTAGAAGTGGCGGATATTCTTATGAAGATGAAAATGAGTATCTTACTTGTTGGGGACATATGTTAGAAGTTTCTAAGCTACAATATGATAGCTTTTTGTCTGGGTTAGAAGGTGCAAAATTACAAGTTGAGTATTCTGTTAAAAATATGATATACAGTATTTTTGAATTAGAAGATACAATTGAGTTACTTACAAAGACAATTGAAAAACAAGAAAACGATGTCCAAATTTCTGAAGTTAAGTTTAGTCTTAATATGATTACTAAAACTGAGTTAGAAAGTGCTAAGTCTACTTTGGAAACTTCACGTTTACAACTTGAAACTATTAAAAAGAATTTGGAAAGTTTAAAAATTTCATTAAAACAAGTTATGGGAATAGACGTTTCAGGTGAATTGCTTTTGGAAAGACCTAAGTATATTGCAAGTGAACTTACAGTTGAGGATTTGGATAAAACAATTGAAAACTCATTAAGTACGAATAGTTCCGTATTATCTTCTAAGATGCAATATAAACAGAAAGAAAATCAATATATATTGGCTACAAAAACAAGTTTTATGTTAAAAGATGATAAAAAGAAGGCTAAGGATAATTTTAGTGATGCTGAGTTTAGACTAAATAATGATATAAATTCCGTTAAAGAGAATTTAAGAATTTTATATAATCAAGTTAAAGATAAAGAAAACGAAATAAAAATAGCATCAGAAGAGCTTGAGAGAGCGAAAGTTCAATTTGAGCAAGCTAAGGTTATGTACGAAGTGGGACTTATTTCTAAAAATTCTTACTTGGGTTCGGATTTAGCTTTGATGAATGCTGAAAGTACATATAAAACTAAAATTAAAGAAGGCAATTTGTTAAATGATAGATTTAGTATTGCTATTAAAGTTGGAGATGTAATCGGAAAGTTGTAATGAAACTGTTGCATTTTTCTGTCTGATATGGTAATTTTCTGTTTGATAAAGAGTGCGAGGAGGATTTCTATGAAATTTTGTGAAAAATGTGGAGCAGAATTAGAAGAAAATGCTAAGTTTTGTCAGTCTTGTGGTACTGCTATTGATAGTAATTACGGAATTTTTACCGGCGAGATTTTGGGAGCTAATAATAACGATATAGAAAAAAATAAGGGAATGGGAATAATTTCATATATCGGTATTTTATTTATTATTCCACTTATTGCGGCTAAGGATTCTAAATTTGCTCGCTATCACGCTAATCAAGGTTTAGTTATATTTTTAGCGGTTGCTATATTGAGTTTTGCTTGCGGAATTGTAAGTGCTATGCCATTTATAGGTTTTATGGGTGGAATTCTTTCGTCAATTGTTACTGCAGTTGCATTTATTTATGAAATCCTTGGAATTATAAGTGCGGCTAAGGGCGAAATGAAGGAATTACCTTTTGTAGGACGATTTAAGATTATAAAGTTGTAGGCTTTTTGCTTACAACTTTATTGTTAATGATAAAAAATTATTGCTATTTCCTTTTACTAAACAGTGGCAAGATAACAAAATAATACTTCAAATAGTGTTGAAATTTTTTTAGATAAATTATATTATTTAATGGTAACTAAAAATGAAAGGGAATGTGTATATGAAAGCTAGATTTATAGTTTTATCATTTATTATATTTGTCGGCATAAGTTGCTTGACATTTTTGTTTATTAATAAGGGAGAGAACGAGCCTGAAGTAAAAGAGAACGTAGAACAAGAAGATGCAAAAATTAATATTTTAATGATTGAGCCTGATTATTATTTATCAATTATATCTAAGAATAAATATGTGCATGAAGTATGTAACCTTATTTTTGAAGGACTTACTAAGAAAAATGACGAATTGAAAGCTGAACCGAGACTAGCTAAATTACTTATTACTGACGATAATTTAAATTGGGAAATTACATTGCGTGATGATGTGTATTTTCATAATGGGGATAAATTTACTGCTGATGATGTTTTATTTACAATTGAAAAAATTAAAGAACTTTCCGAGCAATCGTATTATATGTATAATGTTCAAAATATAAAAAGTGTTGAGAAATTAAGTGATTATAAAATAAAAATTGAGCTAAATGATTATGATAATTTTTTACCGGAGAAATTAAATTTCCCGGTTTTATGTAAAAAATATTATGGAAATTCTGATTTTACCGTTGAAAACAGGTATATTGGAACCGGACCTTATGAAGTTATAGCAAAGAACGACGAACTTATTTCATTAAAATATAATGAAAATTATTATTTGCCTTCGAATGGAAACATTAAAGAGATTGATGTTAAAATTATTGCGAAAACCAGACCTGGGTTTGACTTACTAAAATTAGGAGAAATAGATATTGCTGATACTAGTACGGAAGTAGGAGCATATGGAAGAAGTGCTTACAGTAATACTAAATATGTAACTGGTATTTTTGAGGGAATAACATTTAACCCGCAAAATGAGATACTAAAAGATAGTGTTTTACGTCAAGCAATGATTTTGGCAATTAATAGAGATTATATTATAGAAAAAGAGCTAAATGGATATGGTGTATATTCGGATATTCCGATTAATCCGAATTCTTATCTTTATTCAAAAGAACTAAAAAAGTATGCTTTTAACCCCGAAAGGGCGCAAGATTTGCTTACTAATTCCGGTTGGACTGAAAAAAATTCTGTTCGTAGTAAAGAGGGAGATAAGCTAGAGTTTAACTTACTTATTAATAGTGATTCAAAAGGAACTATTAATAAAGCTGAATATATAAAAAGTGACTTGATTAAAGTTGGGATAAAAATAAATATTATTAGTAAATCGACTGATGATTATAATGATTTATTAAAGACATACAGTTATGATATGGCGTTAACTGATTGGGCGATTACTGATTACCCTGAATTTTTGTATAACTTTGAAACTAATTCGTCTAATAATGTATTTGGGTTTAGTGATGAGGATTACGATTATTTGGTTTATTTGGCTAAGCACGAAATTTTAGAGGGTAAACAACAGGAATATTTTGAAAAGATGCAAGATATTTTGTTTGAGAAACTTCCACTAATGGGATTATATTTTGAAACGTCTACTGTTTTTTATGTAAAAAATTTGGATGGTGAATTAGTTCCGAAAATAAATGATATCTATTCTAATATGAATAATGCTGTATTTTTGAAAAATGAACAGTGAGATTATGTTTTTTTGTTACTATTCAGACGTAAATAGATAAAAGTAACTAAAATAGCTCTTTTGAATTAAAATTCATTCGAGTTATTTTTTTAAAAAAGTTTACAAAACGTATTGAAAAAAGTAAACCTATATGTTAAAATGGAAAAGATTGAAAATTAATCATTATTTTTCTACGACTGGAGAAAAAGGAGGCAGTAAAAAGGTTACAACCTAATTAGGAAAAGTAACAAGTTAGTAATGATTGATTTCTAAAAGCTTACGAAATAAAGACAACAATGAAAGGAATC
>CAYZJZ010000022.1:0-13584 GCA_964478905.1 uncultured Eubacteriales bacterium | reverse complement strand
TATACATAATTTGCTTTTTGTCAACTGCTTTTGTAAAACACTAAGAAAAAATTGTTACTATTCAGACTCAGGATTTATAGCAACAAAAAAATTATGTTATTAGGGGTTGACATTTATGTAAACTTTGTGTACAATAAATATATGAAATCCGAAATGGCAAACCAACCGAAAGGTTGGGGCGCAAAGCTACAGTCCTAATGTCGTAAGACGATGGAGGCTGAGTTGCCGAAGAAAAGAGATTGAATTTATTCTCCGCTTTGGTAACTCGAAGCGGAGTTTTTGTTTTTAGTGATGTTTAAGATTTGCTTAGTGAAAGCAAAAAGCCGGTAACTAAGTAGGATGATGCTAAACCAGTTTAGTTAACAGTCTAATCGGAAGTAAATCTTAAGAGACGGCTTGCCGTAACTAAAAGAAGGTAAACCGGTAGACGGTAACTGTTAATCGGTTAGCACGGAAGCTAAGAGAATTGAGGAAGGTCAATTTTATTAGCACGGAGGCTAGGCGTTTTAATTACGAATTACATAGTAAGCGTAGCTGGGAAGTATCAATTATGTTTTCTTTTTAGCACTTATTTGTTGCAAGTCTCGATTGAGGCGACGGAATGAAGGAGGGGGATGCCAAGAGAAAACATCACTAAATTATGAACTCAATGTTTTTTGAGTTAAAGGGTTCGGCTTTTCGGATTCAAAACGGGGTTAAAATCCCGATTATATAGTAGGAAAAAGGCCGTTGATGTAATCCTTCAACGGTCTTTTCCTGTTTACTGTTCCATTTGTTTTCCTAGGAAACCAGCTGCTGATTGTGCTAATTTTACTTCAGCATCCCCCATTTGTGAACTTGCTTCTGTCGCCATTAATACTACCGAACCAATAGTATCTCCTTCAGACACAATTGGTGAAATAACTTGTGCATAGTATTTATCTAAGCTTTCGTTATTAAATATCGGGACACGTTTTTCAGTTGAGCTTTTTACGACCCACGTTGTTTTATCGTTCATAATTTTTTCAAGTTCGTAACTGATATTTTTATCTAGGAATTCTCTTTTGGGAGCTCCTGAAACAGCTATAACAGAGTCTTTATCCGTTATACAAGCAACATGCCCACTTGTTTTAGCTAAAGTTTCAGCATATTGAACTGCAAATTCAGTTAACTCCCCTATTGGCGAATATTTCTTTAAGATTACCTCTCCATCTTTATCTGTAAATATTTCAAGTGGATCTCCTTCTCTTATTCTTAAAGTTTTTCTTATTTCTTTAGGAATAACGACTCTACCCAAGTCATCAATTCTTCTAACTATACCTGTCGCTTTCACTTTTACTACCTCCTTAACGATTTTTTCATTTGATAGTAGTATCTATAAAAAGCGACAATATTATACATAATTAAATAAATTAAATTCTATCAAATACTTCTTCATTAATTGTTACTTTGGCTTCTTTTACCCAATTTGAAAGCACTCCCTCAAAGTCAGCATTAATTATTGTATTTTTTTCCTCTTCAGTCATAGGTACTTTTTCAGTTCTTCTATCTTCCAATTTTACTATGTGATATCCATAAACAGATTCTACTATGCCTTGATATATTTCACTGATTTCTCCATTTAACGCTATGTCTTCCAATTCGCTTACAAATTGCCCAAGTTTTACATTTTCATATAGTCCACCGTTAGTATTAGAACCACCGTCTTCACTGTATTCATTTGCAAGTTTTTCAAAGTCTTCACCATTATTAACTCTTACAAATATGCTTTCAGCTAATTCTCTTGCAAGTTTAGTTTCAGCCTCAGTTTTATCTTTAGTTAAAATTAAGATATGTCTTATATCATAACTAAATTCGTCTTTTAATTCATTAATATCAGCATGTGTATGTGAAGTATGATCAATTGTGTCATATATTTTTTTAGCAACTAATTCATTTATAACCGATTCTTCTAAAACTTTTAGCATTTCATCGTTTGTTATTCCGTAATAATCGCAAAGTGCCTTAGCATCTTCTGATTCAACTTGATCTTTTAATTGTTTCTTAGTTTCTTCATCAATTTCAATTCCAAGCTCTTTTGCTTTCTCCATTACAAGCTTTATTTTTACGATTTCATCTTTGGTCGCGTCTTTACAAATTGAATAAAAAGATTCTCCTTGAATTTCTTTAGTCCAAATATCCGAATTATTAAATAATATATCAAATATTTTCTTTTGAATTGTTAAATATAATTTTACTTCCTTTACATTAACATCAGTTCCATTTACTGATAGTGCTATTTTATTATCATTTTTAGATAAAAGCTCATCTTTTTCACCAAAAGCGTTATATAGCAACGAACAAATCTCTGCTCTTGTTATTTTTCCGTTTGGTAAAAATGTTCCGTCGTCATAGCCTTTCATTATTCCATTTTCTACAGCTAATGCAATAGTTTTCTTATCTTCTTCCAAAAACTCCGAATAGTCCTTAAAATTCTTTATTAATTCTAAATTAGGCTCGTCTAAATCTAACCCTAGAATTCTTATAACAGCCTCTGCTACTTCTATCCTAGTTGTTAGTTCTTGTGGTCTAAAATTATTTACATTCTCATCATACATATATTGAGATGCTAAATTAACATATTGATAAGACCAATCCGAACTTTTTACATCTTCATACACTCTAGCCTTTTTCTTTAATTCTAAACCAAAGAAATTATTTAGTATTGTCGCTGTCTGTTCACGAGTAGCATTATCCGAAGGTCTAAATGTTCCATCTTCAGCAAACCCGCTTACTACATTTTCCTCCTTCATAAAATTTATTGCATTATACGCCCAAAAATCGTTTGGCACATCACTAAATGCAAATGCACTCGTTGTAAATAATGTTGTGCATATTGCCGCACTTAATAAATACTTTTTCATATGTATCCTCCTTAGAATATATTTACTAGTTTCATAATAAACTTTTAAATTCATTTTTTCAATAGCAAAAAATGGACCGTAGAAATCAAAAATTCGTTTTCCTACAGTCCACTATCCTCGTTTTTTACTGAGCTGAATTATATTGTTGCTCATTTACTTCTATTTTGGCATCTTCTATCCACTTTTTAGCTTCTTCGTCAAGTTCAGTTGTTAAAAGAGATTGAGTTTCACTTGAGCTTAAATATTCAGAATTATTAACTTTTTCTCTTTTTATTATATGGTATCCATAAGGAGACTCTACCAATTCCGGATATATTTCACCGTCTTTTATCGCCATAACAGCCTTCTCATATTCACTGACAAAATTACCAAGGCCTATTCCTTCATATAACCCTCCATTATTTTTAGAACCAGGATCTTCACTAAATTCAGTAGCTAAAGTAGCAAAATCTTCTCCGTTTTTTACTCTGTTTAGTACTTCTTGAGCTTTTACTTTTACAGTCTTTGCTTCTTCTTCATTTAGCTTTTGAGTATCAAATAAAATATGTCTCGAATCAAAAGTCGTTCCTGTTTCTTCACCTTTTTCGTAACTTTCAATATTAACTTTTCCATGAGTATGAGAACTATGGTCGTTTTGTTTGAATAATTCTGTTTCTAATTTACTAATTATCGCATATTCCTCGTTAATTCTAAGTAGTTCTTCAAAAGTAATATCATAGTCGTCTATTATATCTTGTCCATTATATTCAACTGCTGTTCTTATTAATTGTTTTTCTTCGGAAGTCAATGATACATTCATTTCTTTCGCTTTTTGTACTTTTACTTTTGTATCAACAATAGCTTGTTTCGCACCATCTCTCGCAGCTTCTATTGCCGGTGCATCTTTTATTAAAATGTTCCAAACGTTTTCACCATATTGTTGTTCCATTATTTTTTTCTGTAAATTTAAATAAGTATTAAATTCAATCATTGTAATTTTTTGGCCATTAATTTTTAGCACATAGTCATTATCATAAATATACCAATATCCCACGCCTACCGCAATGAGTAAAATAATTGTGATTATCAAAGGTATTATTACCCCTTTTTTTGCTTTCATAAATAGTCCTTCCTTTCTGTTTATCTAAATTTCACAAATAAATTATATATGATGAGGCTTTACACTTCAACTAGTTTATTGTTTGTAACAAAAACTTAATATTTTTTAACAAATCATCTTCTGTATCATCATCAATGTTTAAAGTAATATATGGCTTTTCTCCGGCTGAAAATAGTATTCTTCCTTTTAATTTTTTCATTACTATGCTTAGTTTTTCAATATCTATTGTATTTCCGTTTTTAAAATAGAAAAATACATTTTTATTTTTTTCTTCTATCGAAGTAATGTTTACTTTACCGGCTAAATATTTCATTTCAACAACTTTTAATAAGCGTAACGTTTCTTTTGGAATGTCTCCGTATCTGTCGGTTAATTCGTCGGTTATATCCATTAGTTCTTCTATATTATCCGCTTTAGAGATCTTTTGATACATTTCCATCTTTTGGACTTCGCTTTTTATATATTTTTCACTTATATATGCATTTATATTTAAGTCTACTACCGTTGTTTCCTTTTCTTCTTCAAAAATAGTTTCGCCTTTTAGCTCCTTTATCATACTTTCTAATATCTTACAATAAGTATCATAACCTACTGCATCCATATGTCCATGTTGCTGAGCACCAATTAAATTTCCTGCTCCTCTTATTTCCAAGTCACGCATTGCAATCTTAAATCCGGAGCCGAATTCAGTAAATTCTCTTATCGCATTAAGTCGCTTTGTTGCAATTTCTGAAAGCACTTTATTTTTTCTGTAAGTTACATATGCATAAGCAATTCTATTCGAACGTCCAACTCTACCTCGTAATTGGTATAATTGAGAAAGTCCTAAATTTTCAGCATTTTCAACTATTATTGTATTTACATTTGGAATATCTACACCGGAATCTATTATCGTTGTGCATACTAAAACGTCAAATTCATTTTCTGCAAAACTCATCATTATATTTTCAAGCTCTGTCGGTTGCATCTTTCCGTGTGCGAATGTTACTCTTGCCCAAGGTATTGCTTCTTGAATTTTATTCGCAACTTTGTCTATGTCTTCAACTTTGTTGTATAAATAATAAACTTGGCCTTTACGCTCCAGTTCACGTACTATTGCTTCTCTTATTATTCCCTGATCATATTCAAAAACGTATGTTTGAACAGGATTTCTATTAGACGGTGGCTCATATATTACACTTATATCTTTTACTCCTACCATTGACATATGGAGCGTTCTAGGAATTGGAGTAGCTGTTAATGTAAGCACATCAACATTTTCTTTTATCATCTTTATTTTTTCTTTATCCATTACTCCGAATTTTTGTTCTTCGTCTATTATAAGTAATCCTAAATCTTTAAAAATCACGTCTTTTTGGATAATTCTGTGAGTTCCTATTAATATATCTATTTCGCCACTTTTTAATTTCTTTAAAATTTCCTTTTGTTCTTTTTGAGATCGCAACCTACTTATAACTTGAATTTTTATAGGATAGTCTTTCATTCGTTTTACAAAAGAGCGGTAATGTTGGGATGCCAAAACTGTTGTCGGAGCTAGATAAGCTACTTGCTTACTATCCATTACAGCCTTAAATGCAGCTCTAATTGCTACTTCTGTTTTCCCATATCCAACGTCTCCACAAAGTAGTCTATCCATAGGACGTTCTCTTTCCATATCCTTCTTTACTTCTTCAATACATCTTAGTTGATCTTCTGTTTCTTCGTAAATAAAATTGTCTTCAAATTGATTTTGCCAAACAGTATCTTTTGAGAAAGCAAAACCCTTTGCCATTTCACGCTTTGCGTAAAGCTTTACTAAGCTGTCTGCTACATCTTTCAATCCTGCTCTTACTTTAGCTTTAACAGCAGACCATTCTTGTCCGCCCATTTTATTTATTTTAGGTACTCGTCCATCAGAACCAATGTATTTTGTAATGTTTTCCATCTGGTTTACAGGAATATATAACATATCACCTTTAGCATAAGATATTTTTATATAGTCCTTTGTTACACCTGCAGCATTTAATGTTTCTATGCCAAGATATATACCTATTCCATGCTTCTCGTGTACAATGTAGTCTCCCACTTTTAGTTCATCTATTTTTATTGGCATTCCGGATTTTTTATTTTTCTTCTTTTTCTTATCGCTTCCAAATAGCTCATTGTCGCTTATAATTACTACTTTTATTTCCGGATATTCAAAGCCGGCAGTTAAATTTCCGTGAGTAATATATACACTTCCTTCGTTTGGTAGTCTATCTAAATTATCTGTATATATTGTTTCTACGTCTTTTTCAAGTAATTCTTTAGATACATTTTTCCCTTTTGTCTCTGTTCCAGCCAGTATAATTATTCTATATTTTTGGCTTTTCCATTCGGCTACCGCTTTTGCCAAATTATCAAATGAATTACCGAAACCGGTTATTTCTCGACTTAATATAGAAAATTTCTCTACCCTTGAAAATTCTTTTAATCTTGTTTCTAGAGTAGATAAGAATACAGCTTTTCTATCAAACAAGCAATTAAAAATTTCTTCTCTTGTAAATAATCTTTTTGGTAATTCTTCTTTATTTTCAATTTTTTCTATTTGCTCTTGATATTCAAAAATCATTGTGTCGATTTTATCCATAAGTCTTTGTGGTTCTTCTATAAATATCATATATTCTTCCGGCAAATATTCTAAAAATGACACTTCGTTTTCTTTTATTTCATCACTACTTACAGGGAAAATATCTACGTTTTCCGTTTTTTCTATTGTCCTTTGACTTATACTGTCAAATATTCTTATCGAGTCAACTTCATCATCAAAAAATTCTATTCTGTATGGATTTGGGGCTGTTGGAGAATATACGTCCAATATTCCTCCACGAATTGAAAATTGACCAACACCTTCTACAATTTCAGTCCTCTCAAAGCCACATTTTACCAACATTTCGCTTAATTTATCTATATTATACGTTTTTCCTGTTTCTATTTTTATTGTGTTACTTTTAAAAGAGTCTAATTTTGGAAAAAGGTTTAGTATTATCCCTGTTGTTACTACTAAATTCGGCTTTTCTCCAAGTAATAGTTTTTCAAAAATTTTTGCTCTCTTTACGTATATGTCCTTACTCTTTGTACCAACTTGAAGTCGTGCATTTTCTTCGGGTAAATATGCTATCTCTTTATTTGAAAAAAGCTCAATATCATTTATTATATTATCTATGTCCGCTTCGTTTTGGGCAACAAAAACAAAAGGTCTGTTTTGCTTTTTTGCAACTCCATATGCAAAATGACGTTTTTCAACATCTGCCAGACCATTTACTACTACTGAATTATTAATTATCGACTTAGATATTGTCTTATAGACAGGTATGTTATTTAAAATTTCTTCAAATACATTCATACTTTATTACTCCTAAATAAAATTCCGAATGCTTACGCATCCGGAATTTTTGGAGGCGCCACCCGGATTTGAACCGGGGATCAAGCTTTTGCAGAGCCATGCCTTACCGCTTGGCTATAGCGCCATAACCATTGCTTTATTACTATACCATTTTTTATTTATAATTTCAAGTACTTTTTTTATTTTTTTCTTATGTTTTATTATATGATTTAATTCTATAAAAGATTACTATTTTTTAAAGGACTGTAAAAACGCATTTATTTACAGTCCTCTTTATTAACTCTATTTTTTATTTTTTCTTAAAAACGGCGGTATATCCAAGTCGTTTTCATTGTCCGAAATAATTCCACCAAGAGGCTTAGATGCCGGTTGAGGATTAGTATTTTGTGACGGTTGAGAATTTTGGTTAGCATTTCCGCTATTGTTTAGTGAAGACATTGTCGGAGCTTGTTTAGGTCCAAAAAACGATGAAAATTCAGGTTTCTTCGCAGTAGGAATATTTATAGAGCCAAGGCCTCTATCAAATCCTGTTGCAATTACTGTTATAAGCAATTCATCATTTAATGATTCATCAATTACAGCACCAAAGATAATGTTAGCTTCAGGGTCAGCAGATTTTTGAACAAGTTCAGCCGCAGCGTTTACTTCAAGTAGTCCTAAATCAGCTCCACCTGTAATATTTAACAATACTCCTCTTGCTCCTTCAATAGAAGTTTCAAGTAACGGACTATGTACAGCTTGTTTTGCAGCTTCTTCAGCTCTATTTTCACCGGTAGCACGACCTGTTCCCATATGAGCAATACCTGTATTTAACATTATAGTCTTAACATCTGCAAAGTCTAAGTTTACAAGACCAGGTACAGCAATTAAGTCAGATATACCTTGAACACCTTGACGTAAGATGTCATCAGCCATTTTAAAAGCTTCGACCATAGATGTATTCTTTTGAATAACTTGAAGTAATCTATCATTTGGAATAATAATTAACGTATCTACATTTTCTTTAAGTTGGGCAATACCACGTTCAGCTTGTACCATTCTTTTTCTTCCTTCAAAAGTAAATGGCTTAGTCACAACACCAACAGTTAAAATTCCCAATTCTTTAGCAACAGACGCAACTACAGGAGCAGCACCAGTACCTGTTCCGCCACCCATTCCGGCAGTAACAAACACCATATCTGATCCTTTTAGCGCTTCCGCAATTTCATCTCTATTTTCTTCGGCAGCCTTTTGACCAATGTCAGGATCAGAACCTGCTCCTAAACCTTTAGTCAATTTATCTCCAATTTGAATTTTCATATTTGCTTTAGATAAGAAAAGAGCTTGTTTATCAGTGTTTACAGCTAAAAATTCAACTCCTTTTAATCCACCCTCAACCATTCGGTTAATAGCGTTATTTCCGCCACCACCTACACCGATTACCTTAATTTGGGCAAATTGTTCCATTTCTACATCAAAATCTAACACATAAATTCCTCCTTCTTATTGTGAAACAACGAAGTTCCCATATTCTATTAAAGGTTATACCTTTCAATATATGGTAACTTATTTTTTCCAAAACTTAATGAACTTAGTAATAAGTCCATCCTCTACCGTAGCAACATCTTCAACTTCTTTATGTTTATTTAAGATTTCTACGTCTCGCTCTCCCAAGCTCATACCTGCTACATATTTTACAATACCAAGCGAGGTAACAAAACTTAGTTTTAATCCAGCCGGCAACTTCGGATTAACAAACCTTGTCGGTATATTTAGCGCCATTTGAGCCATTTCGCCGGCACCGGCAATATGGTACACACCTTGGCCAACCAAAACAACACCAGCTTCTATTTCTTCCTTTATTCCGGCCTCTTCCAGCCTGTCATTCAATATAGTAAAAATTTCTGAAATACGCGCTTCAACTAAGTCTACAACATCAGAAATCCTTATTGACTTTTGCTTATTCTCGCCAATCGAATATATTGTAATACTTTGATCGTTATTTATCAAGGATTTTTGGGATAAAGGGAACTGTTTTTTTAATCTATCGGCTTCATTATATGATACTTTTAATCCTATTACAATATCATTTGTAATATTTTCTCCCCCTATTGGGATAGAACCATAATGTTTTATTCTTCCATGTTTAAAAAACGCATAATCAGTTTTCCCAGCACCTATGTCTACTTGTAAAACTCCAAGTTCCTTTTCTTCAGAAGTTAAAATAACCTCGCTTGTAGCAAGCGCCTCAACAATAATTCCGGCAACTTGGTATCCTGCACGTTCAACACTCTTTAATAAACTTTGAGTAGCAATTGTACTTCCGAGAACAACGTCAGCATCAACTTCTACAATTGCTCCCATCATACCGGTAGGATCTACTATCTCATCATATCCGTCTATTATGTATTGATTAGGGATTACATCCACAACTTGTCTATCATATGGAATGTCGAAACTTTTAGCATCTTTTAGAACTCTACTTACATCTTCCGGCATAATTTCTTTCATATTTCCATCGAAATTAATCTTTCCTCTTGAAGGAACTAATATCGTATGGAAACCGGATAACGCAAGATGAACAGCACTAACTCTCGTATTAGCCGATTTTTCAGCCATTGAGACAGACGCTCTTACAGCTCTAGACACAGCTTCTAAATCAACTATCAAGCCTTTTTTTATACCTGTACACGGAGCAAGTCCTGCCCCCATAAATTCCATCTGACCTTGTTTATTCGCTTTCGCAATTACTGTACTAACTTTAGATGAGCCTATATCAACGCCTACTATTACATCATTGTACAAACTAAAACACCCCGATCTACTGTTACTTATAATAACCGCTTAGCGGCTATTTAATGCTTTTTACACAAAAAGCATATATAGATTTCAGAGGCTCATATATGAAGGCTTACCTTCAAAAACCATTTTTTCTTATGTGAAACTTTTACGTATTATATATTATCTTGTTTTTGAAATTTATTCAAGAGGTATCTTCGAATTATTGCAAAATTTAAAAATATTCTGTTACCAAAAACAAATACAGCAGCTAAATATAAATCAATGCCAAGTTTTTCGCCAAGATACGTCAAAACAACGGCAAGCAGAGCATTTCCGAAGAAACCACTCACAAAAATATGAATATCAAACTTTTTTTCCAAAAAGCTCGCTACTCCACCGAATACAGAATCCAAACAAGCTAAAATAGCAATCGCCAAATAACTTGAATATGTAAAATCTATTGCCGGCATACATAACGCCACAGCAATTCCAAGGCATAACCCGATCAAAGGAATTATCATTTTAAAATCAACACCTCTTTCATTTTTATACAAAGTATAATTTAAGCTACATCATCTTTTTTAGATTTAAAAATCGACACGGTAGAAGTTGAATTAACGTTAGTAGTCGCATCTTCAGTTACAGTAGTCATATATTTACTCGAAATCGCTTTATTATATTTTGTAATTACTATATCAGCTTCACGAGTAATGGTAAATCTTATTCCCCATTCCTTTAATATATCCACGTTTCCGCCACGCATCGTCATAGCACTTTCAAGTAAAGCCGGATCTCCTATAGCCTTAATAGTAAATGGCGCTCCAATCCTTTCTCCATTTATAAAAATAGTCGTACCGGCACATCTTATCTCAGACATACTTATTATTCTTTGTCCATTAACAGAAATCGCCTCAGCTCCAGCACTTCTTAGTTCGTTTACAACTTTTAAAATGTCCTCATCATGAACTAAATAATTATTTAAATCTATACCGCTACCAAAATCAGCTAAGCTATCCTCCATAACAATAGTAAGCCCGGCTCCCCTAACATTAGTAAGTCCGGCATCTTGTTGGGCTTTTTTCAGTTCAGCTTTTAACAACTCAACTGTTTCCTCATCAGTTTCAGCCTTCCTATATTCATCTAAAACCTTATTCAAACCATCTATTTCTAAAAGTTTCGCATCGTAATTCTTCTTTAATTCTGCGTATTGGGCTTGTACTTCCGACGTTCTAGCCGTACTTTTATCTTCATTGACTTTGACAGTTTTTAATTGCATCGTCAACATAAGCCCAAGTATAAAACATATAGCAGTAATAGTCAGTATAAATTCTTTATTCTTCACTTTGCTCACCTCAATTAATTTTCTTCATTATTTTTAGTTTCGCTAAACATTCCCCAAACAGGCTTTGTAACTATCATATTTAAATCTGAAAGATTAATATACACCGGATTAGTCTCTCTAGATATAATCTCATTTAATAGCAACACTTTATATTGTAAATTATCTATTTTACCTAAATTAGTAACATGCCCTGATTTTAGTTCAATCAAATATTCTCCGTCTTCTACAAATATTTTGCTAACTTCATTTAGCATATCATTATTATTAAAAATCTTCAATATTTCTAAATAAGATTCCAAAATTTCTTTTTCACTACATTCAAGTTTTTTTCCTGTCGTTATACTTTTAGCAGATATTCCGTTTAACTTAGCCAAACCCGAATCTAGGTCGTCTGTGATTACTTCTAAAATATATCCGTTTTCGTCCAATAAAATTTTAGAACCATAAAAAGTAACACTCGCAACAGGAACATTTTCTTCAACATTTACACATATTTCATTCGGCCAGTTACGTTTTATATCAACATTTTTTATGTATGGTATGTCCATAACCTTATTAATAGCAGAAAACTTATCTATGCGCAGTATATTTTGAGCATAAACAATTCCCGATGCACTAACAATTTCTTCACTTGACACTTTAACATTACCGGATACAGTTATACTTTCTATCGAAAATATAGGAGATAATAAAAAGAAACAAACAATTGCGATAACTAAAAGAAAGCTAAGAAATCCAACGTGACTCTTAGCTTTTTTCTTCAATTTACTAATCTTCACAACATTGCTCATCTTTTGTATCATTCCCTTCATCTATTATATTTTCTCTATAAAAGCTCCAATTCCTTGTAAATTTTCAACAAAGTTTTCATATCCTCGTTCTATATAATGAATTCCATTTACCTTCGTTCTACCTTCAGCAGCTAACCCAGCCAAAACTAAACTTGCTCCTCCACGTAATTCTCTTGCTTCGACAGTTGCTCCCATAAGCTTTTTAACGCCCTTTATAACTGCCATTTTTCCCTCAATCGTAATTTGTGCTCCCATTTTTGTTAACTCTGAAACATATTTATATCTATTTTCAAAAATATTTTCAATTACAATTGATGTACCTTGTGCTAAAGTAAGCATAGTAACCAGTTGAGACTGCATATCAGTTGGGAACCCCGGAAATGGCATAGTCTTAATTGTATTTACCGATTTTAACCTTTCTGGAGCTTTAATCCAAATGTCTTCCTTATTGTATATTTTCATTTGGCACCCTGCCTCACGCAATTTGTGTAAAGTAGAACGTAAGTACTCAGGGATTACACCTTTTATCATAAGTTCTCCGTTTGTAATCGCTGCACCGCATAAATATGTACCTGCAACAATCCTATCTCCCGGGATTTCAAACTCAACATCATGTAATTTTTCTACTCCATTTATCTTAATCACATTGCTTCCAGCCCCTATTACTTTTGCTCCTGCCTTATTCAAGAAATTTTGTAAATCTATAATTTCCGGCTCTCTTGCAGCATTTCTAATAATTGTAACACCTTTGGCCAAAACAGCAGCAAGCATAATATTTTCAGTTGCACCTACGCTTGGAAAGTCCAAATCAATTTCATTACCAACCAGCCTATCTGCCTCACAAATAATATAACCGTGGCTTTCAATAATATTCGCTCCTAGTTGCTTTAATCCGGATAGATGTAAATCTATCGGCCTTGCCCCGATTTCACATCCCCCGGGGTATGTTAAAACAACTCGTTTATGTTTTGCCAACATTGGTCCCATAAATACAATAGACGAACGAATTTCCTTCATCAAATCTTCCGGTATTTCGTCTTTATCACAAGTAGTCGAATTTATAATCAAATTTTCATTTTCTTCAGTCACTTTACACCCTAAAAGTCGTAGTAGTTCTTGCATCGCAAGCGTATCACTTATTTTAGGGCATCTAAAAATAGTTACAGTTCCATCTATTAGAACACTGGCAGCAATTATAGGAAGTGAAGAATTTTTAGAGCCTTGCAAATCTATTTCTCCACTTAGTCTATTGCCTCCTGTTATTAAATATGTATCCATTTCTCTACCTCCATAATCTTATCTCTCTACATATTATGATAACAAGAGGTAATGTGTGTAAAGTAGCA
>CAYZJZ010000021.1:0-13733 GCA_964478905.1 uncultured Eubacteriales bacterium | reverse complement strand
GAATATAGACATAGTTTAGACGTTAAGGGTAGAATTATTGTTCCGGCTAAGTTTAGAGATGGCTTGGGCGATAAGTTTGTCTTGACTAAAGGTTTAGATGGTTGCTTATTTGCATATTCGAAAGAAGAATGGGCGAATTTCGAGGAAAAGATTAAAACTTTACCACTTACAAACAAGGACGCAAGAGCATTCGTGAGGTTCTTTTTTGCGGGAGCTGTTGAATGTGAAATTGATAAACAAGGACGTACGTTGATACCACCAATGTTAAGAGAACATGCCGGACTAAGTAAAGATCTTGTTATAATCGGTGTATCCAATAGAGTTGAAATTTGGAGCCAAGATAAATGGGATAGTTATAGCGAGGCTGAGGACTTAGAAGCTGATGAGTTAGCTGAAAAAATGGCGATGCTCGGCATCTAAAAGAAAGGTTATTTTAAGGAGTGTGGAAATGGAATTTGTACATAAGCCGGTACTGTTAAATGAGTGCATTTGTAATCTTAATATTAAACCAAATGGTATTTATTTGGACGGAACTTTAGGCGGTGCGGGTCATTCCTTAGAGATTGCGAAGTTGTTGAATGACGAAGGAACTTTAATTGGAATAGATAGAGATATGACCGCAATAAATGTTTCACGCAGTAGACTTTCTGATGTGAAACCTACTGTAAATTTAGTTAACGACAATTATAAGAATATAAAAGATGTACTAAGTAATTTAAATATTACAGGAGTAGATGGGATATTACTCGACTTGGGAGTTTCATCTTATCAACTTGATACTCCCGAGCGAGGATTTAGTTATCGTTATGATGCTCCGCTGGATATGAGAATGAATACTAATGATAAACTTACTGCTGAATATGTAGTAAACCAATATACCAAAGAAGATTTAATAAGAATTTTTAGAGATTACGGCGAAGAAAAATGGTCTGTTAGAATCGCGGATTTTATAGTTGAAAGACGTAAAGACGCTCCTATAAAGACTACGTTTGAACTTGTAGATGTTATAAAAGCTGCTGTTCCTGCGGGAGCTAGGGTTGAAGGAGGACATCCTGCTAAACGAATATTCCAAGCTGTAAGAATTGAGGTAAATGGAGAAATAGAAAGCCTTAAAAAGGCGATTTTTGATGCGATAGATGTACTAAATCCTAAAGGTAGGATTTGTATTATAAGTTTTCATTCATTAGAGGATAGAATTGTTAAAGATGTTTTTAACGAGTCGGCTAAAGGGTGCATTTGCCCGCCGGACTTTCCAAAATGTGTTTGCAATAAGAAAAAAACTGTAAAGATTTTAAGTAAAAAGCCGATAACGTCTACGGACGATGAGCTAAATGATAATTTAAGAGCTCATAGTGCGAAACTTAGAGTTGCCGAAAAAATTTAGACTGTTAAAGGGCATCCCCCTTTTAACATATATACATAAGAAAAAATTATAAATTACTAAAGATAAGAAATCTAAAATACAAAAGTTAAAATTTAAAAATCTACAAAAGAAAAAAACCTATAAAATTTACTAAAGAAGTTTTAATTTACTAAGGAGAAGACGGGGGCAACGTTTGTAGCCCCTGTTTTGTTACTAAAGTTCTTTGATGGAGGTGAGAGCTATGGCGCCACTTAGGCAAGAAGATTATATGTATGATGATTTTATTAATGAGCCGATAGCTCAACCTAAAAAAGAAGAAAATCAACAGAAACAAGTAATCCCAAAGAAAAATAAAAAAATAAGAAGAAAAGTTTTTTTGGGTGTTGTGTCTTTTTCAGTAGCGCTTACGATAGTTTATCGCTATGCTATGTTGAATAATATGAGTATGGAAAACATAAGCTTAAAGAAAGAACTTACTGAATTAAATAATGCTAATGCACAGCTACAATTACTGGCTGAACAGAGTGTGAATTTAAGTTATGTTGAGGAATATGCTAAAGAGAATTTAGGACTTCAAAAGCCCCAAAATTATCAAATTGAGTATATTAATGTAAACAAACAAGATTTAATTGATAATAAAGTTGTTAATGAGAATAAAAATTGGTTTGAGGAAATATTATTTAATATCATTGAATTTTTTAAATGAGTGTTTTATTTGGTAGTGTCGAAGCTTTTACTACGTAGAATATGTAATCAGGCTTTATACTTTTCAAATTTAAATACTCATTTTCTTTACCTATGTAGAATAAAAGTGGAAGGTTTTGATAAAATTGAAAAAAGGTGCTATGAAACTTGGAATTAGAAGAAGGATGATGTGCTTATTTGCGTTGGTTATAATTGCGTTGAGTTTACTTATTGTACGCCTTGCTTGGATTCAAATTGTAGACAGTCCGCGTCTTCAAGAGCTTGCGTATGACCAACAAACAAGAGATAGAACTATAAATTCGGCGCGTGGAACTGTATATTCTTCGGACGGAAAAGTGCTTGCAATTAGTGCATCTATGGAGACTATAAGTGTGACTCCTACTCAAGTTAAAAATCCTGAGGAATTATCTCAAAAATTAGCGGATTTACTTAATCTTCAATATGAAGATATTTATAAAAAGGTAACGTCAAAAACGGCGTTAGTAACTATTGCTAAAAATGTGACTAAGGAAACTACGGATTTACTTAGGACTTGGATATCTGATACAAAAACTGCCGGTGTGAAAATAGATGAGTCGACTAAAAGATACTATCCTAATAATAGTTTAGCTTCTCATGTTTTAGGTTTTGTTGGAACGGATAATCAAGGCCTTTACGGAATTGAGAAAACGTATGAGGATATTTTAACCGGAATTCCGGGAAGAATTATTTCTGAAACAGACGGAAAGGGAAATGATATTCCTCTTAGTTCCGAACAGTATTATGCGCCCCAGAACGGTAGAAACTTAGTTCTTAGTATAGATTCTTCAATCCAATATTTTGCTGAAAAATATTTGGAAAAGGCTGTTATAGATAACGATTGTGCAAAGGGTGGAGTTGCGATAGTTATGAAACCGTCTACCGGAGATGTACTCGCTATGGCGGTTAAGCCTGATTTTAATCCGAACGAGGCATTTGGTCCGTATAATGATGAACAGGCGATTTCGTGGGATGTTATGTCCTCTGATGAAAAGAAGAAGATTAGAGAAAATATGTGGAGAAATAAGGCGATTTCGGATACTTATGAACCGGGCTCTACATTTAAGGTTATAACTACAAGTGCTGCGCTTGATTCTGGTGTTGCTACTTGTGAAGATCATTTTAATTGCTCCGGGTCTATGACTGTTGGAGGAGCTAAGATGAAGTGTTGGAGATACTATCGTCCACACGGAACACAAACTTTTACTGAGGCTTTAGGGAATTCTTGTAACCCTGCTTTTATACAAATTGGTCTTAAAATTGGAAAAGAAATTTTTTATAAGTATGTAGATGCTTTCGGCTTTATGGAGAAAACCGGTATAGATTTACCGGGAGAGGCGAGTGGAGTTTTCCATTCAATTCAAAAGGTTGGAGATACAGAACTTGCTACTGCGGCTTTTGGTCAAAGATTTAACATTACGCCTATTGAATTGATTACAGCGATTTCTGCTGTTGCTAATGAAGGAAAACTTATGGAGCCGAGACTTGTTAAAGAAATTAGAGATGATGATGGAAATATATTGTCTACAAATGACCCGAAAGTTGTACGTCAGGTAATATCTAAACAAACTGCTGAGACTGTTTGCGGGATGATGGAGAAAGTAGTATCTGAGGGTACCGGAGGAAACGCATATATAAAGGGATATGATGTTGGAGGAAAAACTGGAACAGGAGAGCAAGGGATTGGAGAGGCTACTTGGTATGTTGCGTCGTTTGTCGGAATTGCACCGGCGAATAATCCTGAAGTTGCTGTATTAGTAGCGTTATTTGATCCAAAAGGTGCGAGTCATGGTGGAGGAGCTATTGCAGCTCCTGTTGTAAAGGAAATTATTGAAGATACAATGGGATATTTAAAAATTCAGCCTAATATAGATGATACTGAAACAGGAGTAATTGTTCCGGAGGTAAGAGGTCTTACTGTAAATGAGGCTAGAGTAAAATTAAAAGAAGCCGGGCTAAAATATAGTATAAATGGTAAGTCTGATGATAATGCTACTATAAAAGATCAAATACCTAAGCCGAATATAGAGGTAATTGCAAATTCATCTATAATTTTATATACTGAGGAAGATGCAACAAAGTCTACAGTTATTGTTCCGGATGTTTTTGGAAAAAGTATTTCTGAAGCGACTAATCTTTTGAAAAATGTTTCGCTAAATATTTCGATAGAAGGACTGGGAACTGCGAGCGAACAAACTCCAAAGGCTGGAGAAATGGTTGAGCGTGGAAGTATAGTTAGTGTTCAATTTAAGATAACTGAAGTGGATTAACTAAAAAATTAAGGGGAGTGTTAAAATTGAAACTTAGAGAGATATTAAAAGGTGTAGAGATTATTGAATTAAATGTTAGTTTGGATGAAGAAATATATGATATAACAGGCGACTCAAGAAATGTGACTGATGATTGTGCGTTTTTATGTCTTGAAGGAACTAAGTTTGATGGGCATCAATACGCTAAAGATGCTTTAGAAAAAGGTGCAAAAGTTTTAATTACTCAAAAAGAAATTGACATTGAAAATGAAGCTAAGTTTGTTAGAATAGAAGCGGGTAGGAAGTCTATCGCAAAGATTTCTTGTAATTTCTTTGAAAATCCGTCTGATAAATTTAAACTTATAGGGATTACAGGAACAAAAGGAAAGACTACTACGACATATATGATAAAGTCTATTTTGGAGAAAAAAGGGCTTAAAGTCGGATTAATAGGAACGATAGAGTCCAGAATCGGAGATAAAAAGTTAAAAACGTCTAATAATACTACTCCTGATGCGATTGAGCTTCAAAGATTATTTAAGCAAATGGCGGATGAAAATGTAGATGCCGTTGTTATGGAAGTTTCTTCTCATGCGCTTGATTTAGATAGAGTATATGGAAGTAATTTTGAATATGCTTGTTTTACAAATTTAAGTCAAGATCATTTAGATTATCACAAAAATTTCGAAAATTACTATCAAGCGAAGAAAATTTTATTTGGAATGTGTAAAAAAAGCTTTGTAAATATTGATGATGAATACGGAAAAAGACTATTTAATGAAATAGTTGGGGATAAAAAGTCGTTTGCAGTGGATAATCATGCGGATATTGAGATTGAAAATATAGAAATTACGTCAGGATATGTAAGTTTTACTGAAAAGTCAGGAAATGAGGAAATTAAATATACAGTAAAAATTCCAGGAAAATTTTCTGTGTATAATTCGCTTACGGCGATCTCTGTTGCTAAGGAGTTTGGCTGTAATGCTAATGAAATCCAAGCTGGATTTGATGATTTAAAAGTACCAGGTAGAAGTGAAATTGTTGATATTGGAACAGATTATACTGTTATGGTAGATTATGCACATTCTCCGGATAGTTTGAAAAATATTTTGCTTGCAACTCGTGAATATGTGAAGGGAAGAATAATTTGTGTATTTGGTTGTGGCGGAGACCGAGATAAAACTAAACGTCCTATTATGGGGGAAATTTCCGGGAAATTAGCGGATATTACTATTGTTACGTCGGATAACCCTAGAAGTGAAGATCCGGAAGTTATAGTAAATGAGGTTGAAGAAGGTATAAAGAAGGTTACTGATAATTACTTTAGAGAATCTGATAGAGCAAAGGCTATATATAAAGCTTTGGAAATTGCTAAAAAAGATGATGTAATTGTTATTGCCGGAAAAGGTCATGAACCATATCAGATATTAAATACCGGTACAATACATTTTGATGATAGAGAGCAAGTTGTTGAACAATTTGAAAAACTGACGAAAAAGGGAGTTGAATAGTTGTGAAATTACAAGTAGGACTTTTGGTAATATCTTTTGTAGCATCACTTATAGCCGGTCTTTTAGTAATGCCTATATTAAAAAAACTTGGAGTGAGTCAACATATTAGAGATGATGGTCCTGAATCTCATTTGAAAAAAGAGGGGACTCCTAGTATGGGTGGATTAATTTTCTTATCTGCGATGTGTTTTATCGGAGCTATGGCTATGATTAAGTATCCGACAAGCAGACAGACTTTGTTAATCTTAATTGGTTCTACTTTGATTTTCGGATTTATTGGCTTTATTGATGATTACTTAAAAATAAGAAATAAACGCTCACTTGGATTATATGCTTGGCAGAAGATTTTACTGCTTTTAATAGCATCAGGTGTTGTTACATATTGTGTGTTGGAAGTTCTTAATTTAGGTACAACTACATATATACCGTTTATAAGACAATTTTACGATTTAGGGTATTATTTATTTGTGCCGTTTGCTATTTTGGTACTTTTATCCACTACAAATGTTGTAAATATAACTGATGGATTAGATGGGCTTGCGACAGGTATAGTTGTTGTAATTATGACTTTCTTTACGATACTTGCAATTTCCCTTGGAAATAATCCGGTTATGATTTTTTCTGCGATTATGACAGGCGCTTGTTTGGGATTTTTAGTTTATAACATAAATCCTGCTAAAGTTTTTATGGGAGATACCGGGTCTCTTGCGTTAGGTGGAGCAATCGGAACGATTTCTCTTGTTTTACAAATGCCTATATTGCTTATTTTTGTTGCAGGTGTATGTGTTATAGAAGCTTTATCTGATATTATTCAAGTTGTGTATTTTAAGTTGTCCGGTGGAAAGAGAATTTTTAAAATGGCACCGCTTCATCATCATTTAGAACTTAGTGGTTGGAGTGAAAAGAAGATAGTTTGGCATTTTTGGATATGTACGATTATTTTTTGTGCAATTACGTTTATATTACTATAAAATATTAATAGGGGAGTGTTATGATGAAGTCTAAGTTAAAACCTTTTGATTATACATTATTTACTGTGGTTATAATTTTATACGGACTAGGTTTACTTATGGTACTTAGCGCAAGTTCACATCTTGGTGTTCTTGAATATGATAATAATCCCTATTACTTTTTTGTAAGACAATTTCTGTTTGGAGTTTTAGGAATTGTGGTAATGCTTGTTTTATCAAGAGTAAATTATAAGGTTTATAAGAATTTTTCAGGATTAATATTTTTAGCTGCAATAGGGCTACTTTGCTTGGTTTTAGTGCCGGGAATTGGTTCAGGAGAAATTAGAGGAGCTAAAAGATGGATATATGTAGGCTTTAACCTTCAACCGTCTGAAGTTGCTAAACTTGCTATTATTATATTTTTAAGCGCAAGAATTTCTATGAATCCGGAAGGAATAAAGAAGTTTTGGAAAGGACTTGTACCGTATTTTATAATAATAGGAATTGTTGCAGGTCTTTTATATTTAGAACCACATTATAGTGCGATTGGAATTATCGGAATAATTTCGGTTATAATTTTATTTGCTGGTGGAGCTAAAATTTCACACTTTGTTTATTTAGCTCTTGCAATTTTGCCTGTTGGTATTGCAGGTATATTTATTGCTGATTATAGGTTGGAGCGTATAGTGAGCTTTTTAGATCCTTGGTCTGATCCTCAAAACGGCGGTTGGCAAGTTATTCAGTCTTTATATGCGTTAGGTAGCGGAGGAATGTTTGGACTTGGACTTGGGCAAAGCCGACAAAAGTATACTTACTTGCCGGATGCACATAATGATTTTATTTTGGCTATTTTAGGCGAGGAACTTGGATTTATCGGAATGGTACTTGTTATAATATTGTTTGGAATTTTAATTTGGAGAGGTGTTGTTATTGCGACTAAAGCTCCGGATATGTTTTCCGGTCTTGTTGCTATTGGTATAACGATGCTTATAGCTATACAAATAATTTTAAATATTGCGATTATAACTAGTTGTTTCCCGGTTACCGGTATGCCTGTACCGTTTATGAGTTACGGCGGAACATCGCTTTTAATCTTTATGTCTTGTATAGGAATATTGTTAAATATTTCTCGGCATGTAAAACACGAATAATTTTAAGGGGAAATAGCGGCTTAACCGTTATATGAGAGGGTGAAAGATATATGTCAAAACTTGTAGTAATAGATGGAAACAGTATTATGAATAGAGCATTTTACGGCTTATCCGGTAAAAATATGCTTATGACTAAAGACGGATTACATACTAATGCTGTTTACGGATTTATAACAATTCTTTTTAAAATTTTAACTGAAGATAAGCCTGATTATTTAGTTGTTGCGTTTGATTTAAAAGCGCCTACTTTTCGTCATAAAATGTATGACGGATATAAGGCTCAAAGAAAAGGTATGCCTGATGAATTGGCTGAACAGATGCCTATAATAAAAGAAGTATTAGATGCTATGAATATATCGAGAATAGAAATGGAAGGATTTGAAGCTGACGATATTTTAGGCACACTTTCTAAAAAAGCAAAAGCTAAGAATATTGAGACGATTTTATTTACCGGAGATAGAGATTCGTTTCAATTAATAGAAGACGGAATTTTAGTAAAAATGCCGGTAACAAAGAATGGAAAAACTGAGACGGAAATTTATGATGTTTCAAAGATATATGAGAAATATGGACTATCTCCTGTCGACCTTATTGAAGTAAAAGGGCTTATGGGAGATGCTTCGGATAATATTCCGGGAGTTCCGGGAATTGGCGAAAAGACAGCGCTTTCATATATTAAAGAATTTAAAACAATAGACAACCTTTATGAGAATTTAGAGAGTGATGTTGTAAAACCTAAGTCAAAACTTTCGTTAAAGGAAAATAAGGATTTAGCATATCTAAGTAGGACTCTTGCGATTATTAATACTGATATTCCTCTTGAATTTTCAGAAGACTATAAGCTTTTGGATTATAACAATGATAAACTATATGAAATCTTTAATAAATTAGAATTTAGTTCGCTTATAAAGAAATTAAATCTTACTCCGAGTGAAGGTATAGAACAAGAATGTTTTGAAGCAGTTGTAGGAGAGAAAGTATTTGATGCGGTTAAAATCAGCGAACTTTCTGAATTTGCTTTCTTTGTTTTTGAAAGGTCTAATGTTCAAATTGGTATTTTTTCTGATAAAGGAGTATTTTGTGTTGATGTAAACGATGAAAGTACATTAAAAGCTATTTTTGAAAGCGATGCAAAGAAATATGGTATTAATACGAAACCGTTATATGTTAATTTGATTAGCAAAGGAATAAAAATAAAAAATCTTGTATTTGATTTGGCAATAGCTCAATATGTTGTAAATCCTAATCAAGTTATAGATGATATAGAAAAATTTGCACTTGAAAAAATAGGTTTTGAGTTAAATACATTGAAGGATAAAACGAGTAGTCAAATTAGTTTTTTTGAAACACAAAATCAAGTGGATAATAACGAATATGTATGTTCAGCAGCAAAAGTAATTTGGCAATTTAAAGATAGATATTTAGATGAATTAAAGAGAAATAATCAAGAGAAGTTATTTTATGAAATAGAGATGCCATTAATAGAAGTATTAGCCGGTATGCAAGTTGCCGGAATGAAGGTTGAAAAAAGTTTATTATTAGATTATGGGAAAGAACTTCAAGAGAAAATAGATACGCTTGCGAAGGAAATTTTTGAGTTAGCCGGAGAAGAAGTTAATTTAAAATCTCCGAAGCAATTAGGTGAGTTGTTATTTGATAAATTAGGGCTTCCTGCGAGTAAAAAGACTCATCGCGGATATGCTACTGATGCAGATACATTAGAGGGCTTGCGTGATAAACATCCTATAATAGATAAGATACTTGAGTATAAACAATATATAAAATTAAAATCCACATATGTAGATGGGCTTGAGGGAGTAATAAATCCAACAACAGGTAGAATACATTCTAATTTTAATCAAACGATTACTGCTACCGGTAGACTTAGTAGTACTGAGCCTAATCTTCAAAATATTCCTGTTAGGATGGAAGCAGGTAAAAAGATAAGGAAAATGTTTGTACCGAGTGAAGGATATGTATATATTGATGCGGATTATTCACAAATTGAATTAAGAGTTTTAGCGGATATGTCAAATGATGCAGTTATGATAGATGCGTTTAATAATGATGAGGATATTCATACTACTACTGCTTCACAGATTTTTCATATAGCAAAAGAGGATGTTACGCCTGAATTAAGATTAAGAGCTAAAGCTGTAAATTTTGGAATTGTATATGGGCAAAGTGAATTTACTTTGGGACAAGATTTAGGAATACCAAGAAAAGAGGCTAAGGAATATATAGATATGTATTTTGAGCATTTTTCAGGTATTAAAGATTATATGAAAAATAGTATAAATTTTGCTAAAGAAAAGGGATATGTTGAGACTTTATTTTATAGAAGAAGATATGTTCCGGAAGTAAAATCTAGTAATTTTAATTTAAGGTCTTTTGGGGAAAGAATTGCGATGAATATGCCAATTCAGGGAAGTGCTGCGGATATTATTAAAATTGCTATGGTAGAGGTATATAGGAAACTTGAAGGTAAAAAGTCGAAATTAATTTTACAAGTTCACGATGAACTTTTGGTTGAAACTGCTGAAGATGAAGTAGATGAGGTAAGTAAGATTGTAAAAGAGTCTATGGAGAATGCAGTAAAGCTAAAAGTGAAGTTAAAGGTGGATTTAAATATCGGCGGTAGCTGGTTAGATGCGAAATAATGAAAGGAAGAAAACATCTTGGCAAAGAAGAAAAATAGTTTTTGGACAGGAATAAAAAACTTGATTTTGATAATTGGATGCTTTTGTATTTTAAGTGTTTTTTATAAAGGTTTTCTTAATGTTGAAGATGTTTATAAATTAAGGTATCCGACTGATTATGAAGAGTTTGTATTAAAGTACAGTGATATGTATGATGTTGATGAATATTTAGTTTATTCTATTATTCGTTCAGAAAGTAATTATACTAAGGATGCAGTTTCTAATAAAGGAGCTATCGGACTTATGCAGATAATGCCGGATACAGGAATGTGGGTGGCTGAGAAACTGAAAATTGAAAATTTTACTCCTGAGGACTTGTTTGACACTGAAAAAAATATTATGATTGGTGTGTGGTATTTTAAGTATTTATTAGATAAGTTTAATGGTGAGGTTAGTTTAGCGGTTGCTGCTTATAATGCCGGTCCGACTAATGTTAATAAATGGCTTAGCCAAGAGGAATATAGTGAGGATGGTCAGCAGCTTGATGTAATTCCGTTTGAGGAAACAAGGAAATATGAGCAAAAGGTAATGAATAATTATGCTATGTATAAAAGGATATATCAGGGAGTCTAGTAGGAGTGAGAAAAATGGATAGGCGTGATAAAAATAGTTATTATTTAGATATTGCGGAAACAGTTATAGAAAGAGGAACTTGCATAAGAAGAAATTTTGGAGCGATTATTGTTAAAAATGATGAAATAATATCTACCGGGTATGTTGGTGCTCCAAGAGGTAGAAAAAATTGTTGTGATTTGGGTAAATGTGTGAGAGAAGAATTAAATATTCCGCGTGGAACGAGATATGAACTTTGCCGTTCGGTTCACGCTGAGGCTAATGCTATTATTTCCGCTTCTCGTAAAGATATGATAGGTTCAACGCTATATTTAGCCTGTAGAGACTATAAGACCGGAGAATTAGTTGCCGGTACGAGTTGTTGTTCTATGTGTAAAAGAATGGTTATTAATGCCGGAATTGAGAATGTTGTTATTAGAGATGATAAGGATAATTATAGGATTATAGATGTTAATTCGTGGATTTTGGATGATGAGTCATTATCCGGGAAAGAAGGATACTAAAGAGAAAAAAGTAGTGGAAGGGAAGTGCTTTTGAATGCAAAATGAAGTTATTTCAAATGCGAGAAAAGTATTGGGCGATTTGCTTGATGATAGGAGTTTTGTAGAGATTTTGGGAAACTACGATAAGGGTGTAATTAGTGGTTATGGGACTATTAATTTACGTCCTGTTTGTGTTTTTGCACAAGATAGTTCAGTAGATAATGGCGCTATTACTGAGAAAGGCTGTGAAAAGATTTCCAAAGTTATTGATATGGCGATTAAGAATGGTATTCCTATAATTGGCATATATGATTCTATGGGGGTAAAGATTGACGAGAGTTCTAAGGTGTTTTTGGGAATAAGAAAGATGTTAAATAAAATGGCGGAAGCGTCTGGTGTTGTGCCACAAATTGCTGTCGTTTTGGGGAATGCTGTTGGAGTTAGTTCGTTTGCAGTTAATTTTAGTGATTTTGTGTTAATGGTTAAATCTAAGAGCAAGATGTTTTTAAATGGACCTCAAAGTATGATTGCGACTGAGGGGAAAGAGGTTACTGCGGAGGCGCTTGGAGGAGCTGATGTCCATTATGAGAGCTCCGGAATGTGTCACGTTTTGGCTGATGATGAGGGAGAATGTGTTGGAAAGTTAAAGGAGCTTTTTGGCTATTTACCTGATAATAATTTAGTAGATGTTTGTGTTTTGGAGAGCGATGATTTAAATAGAGAGTGTGATGAATTAAATTCTGAAAATTATAATAATAGAGATATTATTTTGGCTATAAGTGATGAAAATAATTTCTTTGAAATACAGGCCGGGTTTGCAAAAAACGTAGTTGTTGGTTTTGCGAGGTTTGGCGGAAGAAGTTGCGGAGTTATTGCTAATGCTGAAAAGTTGCTGGATTCTTTTGGAATAGATAAAATAACTTCATTTATTAGATTTTGTGATGCTTTTAATATACCTCTTGTGACTTTGACTGATATTGAGGGAACTAAGGTAAGTATAGCTGAAGAAAATGCCGGAGTTTCTAAAAAGATTGCGGGAATGATTTTTGCTTATTCTGATGCTGTTGTTCCTAAGATAAATGTTATTACAGGAAGTGTGTTTGGTGGAGTTTCTCTTGCTATGGGGGCTGATTCTGACGTGACTTTGGCTTGGGATAATGCTAAGATATCGGTTGCATTGCCTAAGGTGGCTGTTAATGTGATATATAATTCTGAAATTGCTGAGTCGGAAGATCCAATAAGGTATAGAGAGGAAAAATTAAAAGAATACTTAGAAAATGAGGCTGTACCAAGTAATGCTGAAAAGACGGCGTTTGTAGATGCTGTTATTAGTCCGAGTGAGACGAGAAAAAGAATTATAAATGCGCTTGAGTTATATATAAGTAAGCGTGAAATTAAGATTAATAAGAGGCATGGAAATATGCCTTTTTAGGAGGAAACTAAGTGTATAATATAAATATTTTAAATGATGTGAGTGATGATAATTTAAGAGTTGCCATTATTACTGCTGTTACTGAAATGATGACTGGAGAGAGTAATTTAAATGTAACCAGAATGAAACGTGGAAAACTTGAATCTCCGATTTGGAATGCGGTTTTAAGGCAAGATACCTTTGAAAAATAATACTAATGAGGAAGGGTGAAAAGAAATGGAAAAATTTCTTAAAGTTACTGTGAATGGTACGGTGTATGATGTTAAGGTAGAGGATGTGAAAATGGGAGATATAAAGACGGTAGAAACTTCTAATGTACCGGTTCAAGAAGTTAAAGAGGAAAAGGTAGTAGAAAATAAGGTTACACCGACTAGTGGAAACATTAAGGTTGTTGCGCCTATGCCGGGTAACATTTGGAAGATAAAAACTGCGATTGGTGCAAAGGTAGAAAAGCATGAAGTATTGTTAATTTTAGAGGCAATGAAAATGGAAAATGAGATTGTTGCGCCGGAAGCCGGTACAGTTACAAACATCTTAGTTAAAGAAGGAGATGCTGTTGAACCCGGTAAAGTTATGGTAGAAATGGCGTAAAGTATATTA
>CAYZJZ010000020.1:0-14074 GCA_964478905.1 uncultured Eubacteriales bacterium | reverse complement strand
CCTTCTGCTCCAAACATTTGTCTGAAAGCAAGACGTCCAATACGTCCAAAACCATTAATTGCAACTTTTATTGCCATAATAAAAACCTCCTTTAATTTACTTCCATTGTTATTCTATATTATCAATTTTGAATTTGCAATAGCCTGTAAAATTATTTTGCACATTTTTCAGTCGAACAAAGCCAAAATATCTTCCTTTGAAAGCTTATTAATAAATGTTTCTTCCGTACTCAATACATCATCTATTAATTTAGACTTTTTCTCCTGAAGTTCCTGTATTTTTTCTTCTATCGAGTCCTTAGTTATTAATTTGTAAACCTGAACATTATTCTTTTGACCTATTCTATATGCCCTATCTGTCGCTTGATTTTCAGCAGCAATATTCCACCACGGATCGTAATGTATAACAACATCAGCACCTGTTAAATTAAGTCCTGTTCCTCCTGCCTTTAGAGAAATTAAAAAGACTTTAATTTCGGGGTTGTTATTAAATTCCTCTACAAGCTTTATTCTCTCATCTACCTTTGTTTTTCCAGTAAGTTTAAAATACTTAATTCCGTCTTTATTAAGCTTTTCTTCAATTATGTCAAACATAGACGAATATGTTGAAAAAAGGAGGATTTTGTGATTACCGTCAACAGCCTCATTTATAATTTCCATACATTGTTCTAATTTTCCGGATTCCCCGTAATAATTATCTATAAACAAAGACGGATGGCAACAAATTTGTCTAAGTCTTGTAAGCAAAGCTAAAATTTTAATTTTACTTTTTTCAAATCCGGCGTTTTCAATATCTTTAGTAAGCTCTTTCTTAGTTTGAATTAAGTAATTTAAATAAATCTTCTTTTGATTTTCTTCCATATCGTTATAAAGTAATGTTACAGTCTTCTCCGGCAATTCAGTTAAAACTTCTTTTTTATTACGCCTTAATATAAAAGGCTCAATAAGCATTTTCAATTTTTCCATATAAGTTGTATTGCCTTCTTTTATTATAGGTATTTCATAATTTTTCTTAAATTTATTATAACTAAACAAATACCCAGGCATAATATAGTCAAAGATAGACCATAACTCTGCCAAAGAGTTTTCAATAGGAGTTCCTGTTAAAGCAAATCGTATGTCTGCTTTTAGAGACTTTAAGGACTTAGCATTTTGAGTATTACCATTTTTAATATATTGTGCCTCATCTGCAACAACATACTTAAAATCAGCATTTATCTCCTCATATTTATCTATATCCCTTTTTAACGAATCATAAGAAGTAATAACTACATCAAATTCTCTAAACGTATTTATTTTCTCTTTACGCTCAACTGCGTTACCGGATACAATAAGCACTTTTAACATAGGAGCAAATTTCTCTATTTCTTTATTCCAATTTAGTACAAGCGAACTTGGACAAACTACAATTGAAGTTTTTTCTCCATTATTTTCTTTATAATTTAAGAGAACTGAAATAATTTGTAAAGTCTTTCCAAGTCCCATATCATCAGCTAAAACTCCGCCAAATCCATACGAATCTAAGGTTTTCAACCATTTATATCCGTTTACTTGATAAAATCTTAGTATATCTTTTAATTTATCCGGTACATTAATATTATCTGTTTCTGTTAAATCTGTAATCTCTCCAACAACCTTTTTAAAATTAGCATCTTTAGTTATATTCTTATTTTTATTTCCTTCTAATAGCTTATTTAAATAAAGACTTCTATGAACTGGAAGTTTTATCCCGGTTTTATCAATATTCTTAAAATCAATATCCGCTCCGGTAAATAAATCGTCCATAAACTCAATATCAGCATTATTTTCCAAAGAAATATATGCCCCATTTTTTAGTCTATGATACTTTTTCTTTAACTTATAATTTTGCATTATTTCTCTTATTTCAGATAGTTCAAAGTCAATATCGCTTAAATTTACATTAAGTAAATTGTTTTCAATTTTTACTCCTATTGTTCCTATTCTAGGTTGACGTATTTCGATAGTTTTAAAATTGTCAGTAACCAAAACTTCAAATTTATCCATATAGTACTTAATTCCAACAGTTAAAAAATCATATATTTTCTCATCATCATACATATACAATTCCTTCTCTGTTTCATTAACTACAAATCCACTTTCTTCAAAGTGTTTCTTTACACTTTCTTCGCTTATTTTATTTCTTATAATTTCGTCGCTTACTTCATCAAAAGGATTAAATTCAATATCTCCATAACAAAACTTAACACCACAAATAACATTTTTATTCTTGTCTATATCCAAGAAAAGTTTTACTCCAAGCTCCCCTGGCTTATATTTTTCTAAACATTCCTTACTTAGCTTATCCATAGAAATAAGCTCTTTCGCTTTAGGCAAAACAAGCGTAAAGAAATCTGCTAATTCTTTTTTATTGAAAATAATTTCATCTTTTTCGTTAGAAGAAAAAACATTTAATATATTTTTTGCTGATATAGAATTTTTTATACACCTTTGAAATTTTCCGTCATTTAATACATATAAATATTTTTTCCCTTCAATGTAATAGCCAAAATTAACTTTATTAACAATTTTGCATTCAGTATCACTTACTTCTTGAATTTCAAACTTAAAGCTCTCTAAATCATCCTCAAATGCAGTAGGTAATCCATCAAGCTCTACTTCCTTACCTTCTAAAATCTCAAATAATTCATCCCACGCTTCATTTTCCAAAAATATTTTACCTTCATTTAATATAGGCCCATAATAATGGCTCAAATTATTATTTGTATACCTTATTACACTTCCATATTTCATAATAAAATCAAGAATTGGCAAGCTTTCACTAAAGAAAGCCGATTTTTTATGTATAAATTCTAATTTTTTACCATAAGCATAATTACTTTCATTTTCTATTGCATCGCAAAACTCAACTATATTTTTTATTTTATACAGTTGTGTAACTCCAAGCTTAAACGATACACTAAATTTATTATAGACTTCTCTTTTTATAATCGATACTATTTGAACAGCATTATCAAAATATGTATTGTTAAAATTTTCTTCTTCTTTTGAAAAGCAATTTATAAGTTGAGTAAACTCTTTATATTTAAATGTATCCTTATCTACTTTCAATAAATCGTTATATTTATTATATACTTCATAGACAGTGGCAAGAATGTGCTTACATATATTAGACGTATCCATGCAATCACATCTCGCGTCTATAATTTTACCATTATTTTCAGTAACCATTACATCATATCCAGACCTAGACATTCCTTCAACTTTAGCAAAAATAATATGCGAACCATCAATATATTCTACTATATCATTTATATTAACTCTTTTTTCTCTTACATATTTCCTAGCCCTAAAAGCTCTAAGCTCTCCACCTTGAGCCGTAATTTCTTCTATTTCTTCTTTGTCTATCACAAAATTTTCCTCCTAAAAGCCTTTTTACAATAAAGAATTACCTCTTAAGTAGTCTTTTGCAGACATCTTTTTCTTATTTTCAGGCTGAATTTCCAGCAATTCAATTGCACCATCTTTAGTCCCGATTACAAGTCCACTTTTATCGTCAGCCAAAATTACCTCGCCCGGATTACCTTTTTCATTTGAAATTTTAACTTTATGTATCTTAAACTTTTTACCGCAAATTTCAGCAGATGCACTTGGCCACGGATTTACTCCACGAACTAAAGCATCAATTTCTTTTGAAGATTTTTGCCAATCTATAACTCCAGTTTCTTTTGTGAGCATTGGCGCATAAGAAGATTCCCCCACTTGTTTTTCACGCGGAGCATCTCCATTTTCAATAGCACTAAGCGTTTTTATAAGCAACTCTGCTCCCATAACTTTAAGCCTTTCATATAATTCGCCGGCAGTTTCTTCTTCTCCGATTTTTGTTTCTTCTTTAAAAATCATATCTCCTGTATCTAAACCTTCATCCATATACATAGTAGTAACACCGGCTATTTCGTCTCCATTTATCACAGACCATTGAATAGGTGCTGCGCCTCTATACTTAGGCAAAATTGAACCATGAACGTTAATTGAACCGTATTTAGGAGTTTCTAAAACTGATTTAGGTAAAATTTGTCCAAAAGCGACAACTACTGAAACATCAGCATTTAGCTCTTTTATCTTCTCTAAAAATTCTTTATCTTTTCTTATTTTTTCCGGTTGAAGAACTGGAATATTATGCTTTTTTGCTATCTCTTTCACAGGAGATTCTTGCATTTGCATTCCCCTGTTTCTAGGCTTATCAGGTTGAGTAACAACCGCAACAACATTATGTCCTGCTTCTATTATCTTTTCAAGTGTCGGAACAGCGAAATCCGGTGTTCCCATAAAAATAACTCTCATTATTATTCCTCCGATATATATATATTATTGTCTTTTACATATGCTGTTTCAAAATGAGTAAGCTTTTGAGCTTTTTCTTCCGGTGAAACAGTTATTAAATCAGCAATTCTAAGTTGAGTAGGATATATTCCCTGAGCAGATACGATTGCATTCCTATTTCCCTTCGCACCGGCATGAACAGTTCCCTTTATAACTCCGGTAACAAGTACATTTCCTGTTGCAATAATCTCAGCACCGGGATTAACATCGCCCATTACAACGACATTCCCCTTAAAGCATATTGAATTACCGCAACGCATAGTTCCACGATAAAATTTCGTATTCCCTTCAACTGTATTTTTACTCCAGTCAAAAGTTATAATATCTTCTGTAACATCGTCAAACCCGGTTTTCTCAAAAATAATCTCTTTTATTTCCTCAAATTCTTCAGTACTAAGTTCTTTACCTTTAACTATTGTCTTTAATTTAGTTCCTTTAAAAAACTCCTCTGATTCATCTAGTTTTTTCTTTAATAATTTCTTTGCAGTTAAAAAATCCATACTCTCATCAAGAATGATACTAAGTCCATTCTTAGACATTTTAAACGTAACCGCCTCTGTCATTTGTATACATCTCCCTACATCATACTATTATCATTTATTGGTACATTAATATCTATGTTTCCGGTTTCTTCCTTTAAACCAAAATACTCCTCTAAAATAGCTACTATAATCGGTGCAGTATATGTTCCATGAACACCATGCTCAACTAAAGCACAAATCGCAATTTCAGGCTCGTCAAATGGTGCAAATCCTATAAACCACGCATTATCAGCCTTACTTCCACTTACTTGTACTGACCCGGTTTTTCCACCGACTTTTATTGGGAAATCCTTAAAAGTACTATAAGCTGTACCGCCGGCATCTCCTGTAACTGATTCCATTCCGTAAAAGACAGCATCTAGCGTCTCTTTACTTATATCTAAATTTCCGCCCTCATTGCTATAATCAAAATTAATTTCATTAGATACATATGTTTGTATTTCTTCTTGAGTTAAGCTTGTACCATCTGATGTTATTACATTTTTTATTATATGCGGTGTAATCTTTTCACCACCATTAGCTAAAATAGCAGCATATTTAGCAATTTGAACCGGAGTAAAAGAATGATAAGATTGACCAATAGCAGCACTTAAAGTCTCTCCAACAAGCCATTCTTGGTTTAGCTTTCCTTCTTTATATGTCCTTCCGGCAACAATACCTTCTTTTTCTCCCGGCAACTCAATTCCCGTTTTAGAGCCAAGTCCAAAAGCTTTTGTATATTCTTCTATCGTATCTATTCCAATTAATTCACTAACTTTATAGAAAAAGTAATTACACGACGTTTTTATCGCATCAGACACATTAACTTCACCGTGAGTTCTTCCGGAAGAACTCCAAATCCAACATTTCGGTTGTGGAGACTTATATTTAGTATATACTCCTTCATCTAAATAAGTAGTTTCCGGAGTTATAGCTCCCTCTTCTAGTGCTGCAACGGCAACCACCATTTTAAATATAGACCCCGGAGAATAAAGTCCCATTATACATCGGTTAAACATCGGTTTTGTCGTCGTATTAAGTTTTTTCCAATTTTCATTTGAAATTCCCTTTACAAACAAATTAGGATCATAATCAGGGAAACTCGCCATAGCAAGAATTTCGCCATTTTTTACATCAATCGCCACAACCGCTCCGGACTGTGCCTCACTTGAACCATCTTTATATTTACCGTTTGCAATATTATATATTGTAGTCTCTAAAGCATCCTCAGCCACCTTTTGAAGTTTTGAATCAATAGTTAGGTATACCTGTGCTCCCGCTTGTCCACCAACACTTTCGGTATTTGTATAATTACCACTCGCATTTATTTCAACCTTTTGGAGAGAATTTTTACCTCTTAAAAATCTTTCCATAAGGTTCTCTATACCGTCTTTACCTATATTATCATCATTTGAATACCCTTCATCTTTTAATTCTTCATATTTCTCAGGACTTATTTTACCTATATATCCCAAAATATGACTGGCTAAATTATTATTCGGATATACCCTTATAGGCTGAATTTCTACACTAACTCCAGGGAACTCACTTTCTCTTTCCTCTAATTCCGCAACTACTTCCATACTTACGTCAGTCGCAAGCTCATATGGTTTTAATGAACTATACCCAACTCTGTCTAATTCATATCTTATTCCTATAATTAGTCTACTATCTTTGGCTGAGTACTCCTCAAGTTCATATTTCTTTATGTAACTACTAATTACTTCCTCACAGGTCGCATTTTCGCTAAACTTATTATTCTTTTTCCACTTTTTTTCTTCCGCTTCACTGTCAAACTCGAAAGCTAGCTCATCGCCTTTAGATACCGGAAAAGTATCTCTATACACAACTCCTTTGCTTTCAAAAAGCTTTGCAAGTTTTAATATAAATTCATTTCGCTCTTTTGTTGTCATAGTCTGTTTATATAATAAAACATTATATCCATCTCTATTCGTCGCAAGTACAGCCCCATGTCTATCTGACATTTCTCCACGCGGAGCAGATACCGTAGTTTGTCTTAAAACTCTTTTTTCTGACTGTATTCTATAGTTTTCCCCTTGAATAACTTGAAGATTAAAAAGTTGTGCAATCAAAATTATGCCACCTACAACCATACACAAATTCAATATAAAAATTCTCATATCACTATTGTTATTATTATTTAACACAATTTTTCACCACTAATCTTTTATTTTTAATTTCTAAGTCCATTTTGTGTCTAAAGAAAATCCTCGAGAAACTACCTTCCCCCGAAAATTCGCCTATCTACTTCAACTCCTATATTTATTTTAAGTAATATAGGATAAACAATTATTCCTGTTATTGCATTTAAAAAAGCTCTAATTAAAATTTTAACGGCCAATGTTCCAAGCATAATATCTTGGCTATATATAAATGCACCTAAAATATAAACTATCAACTCGTAAACCATAGTCGAAAGTACAATAAAAATCACTGCAACAACATAATTATCCTTAAAAAAGCGCTTGTTAAATTGCCCCATAATAATTCCTATGTGCATAAACAAAAATCCGTTTAATCCTATCATTCTTCCAATATTCATATCTTGAAGTAGTCCGAATATAAGTCCGCAAACTCCACCGGTCGTGCTTCCAAACAAAAACGAAATGCCACAGGTAACCACAAGAAATAAATTAGGCGAAATACCTAAAAAAGTAATTTCTTGAACTAACACTGTTTGTAAAAGGTACACTCCTACTACAATACAGAAAAGTTTAATACCTTTCAACTCTCTATTCCCCTTCCATATTACTTATAACCAAAACTTCACTAATCTTGTTAAAATCTACTCCGGGCTCTAATACCGCATAAGTTCTCATAAGCTTACTGTCTTGTTCAACTTTACTTATAGTCCCTATAAAAATTCCTTTAGGATAAATTCCTCCCATACCGGAAGTTTCTACAACATCACCTTCGGCTAAACTAACATCTGACGTAACATACTTTAACTTTAACAGACCCTTATCTACTAAATTCATATCTCCTTTAGTAGTAATTAAATCTCCTGTCTTTGTAAGTCTGGCACTAACAGCATTATTTACATCTAATATAGAAGTAACTTGAGCTGTAGAATTAAAAGTTTGAGTCACTTTACCAACTAATCCTTCAGGAGTTAAAACTGTCATATCATTTTTTATACCGTCCTTTTCTCCTTTATTAATTGTAAAAACATCAAACCACATAGATGAGTCCATAGAAACAACCTCAGCAACTATTGCATTCGATGTCTCATATTTCTTTGTAAGATTTAACATATCACGCAATTGATCATTTTCAACGCCATCAATCTCAAGTTGGCGAACTTTTTCTCTAAGTTCAATATTTTCTTCGCTAAGTCGTTCATTTTCATCAACCAATTTCTTCATATCCACAAAAAAATTAATAGAATTTCCAATTTTATTAATCGGCAATTTTACTAACTGTTGAATAGGCAAAAAAACAGTATTTACACATTTTTCAAAGAAATTCGGATTTTCTTTAGGTTGAACAGTAAGTGAAATTGTAAGAATTAAAATAGCAGTAACAACTATTGTTAAAAGTTTTTTGCTAATATTTATCTTAAATTTCATTACTATTCCCTCCTCGTATAAATTTATCTCATTCTCCTACTTATTAAGACTTCTTTTAGAACATCAAGATTTTCAACAACATTTCCTGCACCATTTACAACGCAGTCTAACGGGTGATCAGCAATTCTCACCGGCATCCCGGTTTCTTTCGTAATCAATTTATCAAGGCCACGAATTAAAGCACCACCACCAGCTAAATATATTCCTCTGTTCATAATATCAGCAGCAAGTTCCGGCGGAGTTTTCTCCAAAGTATATTTTATAGCATCTATTATAGTAGCCATAGGTTCACTCATAGCTTCTAAAATCTCAGTGGAATTAATTTCTATATTTTGAGGTAATCCTGTAACTAAGTCGCGTCCTCTTATGTCCATCTTTTCTTCTTGTTCAATAGGAAAAGCACTTCCGATAGCAAGCTTTATTTCCTCAGCAGTTCTTTCTCCTACCATTAAATTATGCTCTTTTTTAATATAACTTATAATAGCATCATCAATTTTTTCTCCAGCAACTCTAACAGATTTAGAAACAACTATTCCTCCTAAAGAAATTACAGCAACTTCACTGGTTCCTCCGCCAATATCAACAATCATACTTCCGGAAGCATCTTCAATAGGAAGTCCTGCTCCAATTGCTGCCGCCATAGGTTCTTCAAGTAAAAAAGCTTCTCTAGCTCCCGCTTGGAGCGCAGCCTCCTTTACCGCACGTTCTTCTACCTCTGTAACCCCTGACGGAACACAAATAACAACTCTCGGCTTACCGAAAAATCCATCTTTACAAGCTTTTTTTATAAAATACTTAAGCATAGCTTGAGTAACTTCAAAATCAGCAATAACTCCATTTTTAACCGGACTTATAGCAATAATAGCTCCGGGAGTTCTTCCTATCATATCTTTAGCTTCATTTCCTACTGCAAGTACATGCTTTATTTTTTTATTAACCGCAACAACAGAAGGCTCTCGTAATATAATTCCATCTTCTCCAGCAATTTTAATAAGCGTATTTGCAGTTCCTAAATCTATACCGACATCTTTAACCCAAACTCCCATAATAGTCCTCCTTAGATATTTCCTTAAAACAATTTACTTTTTTTAAAACTAACATATTTTCCGTTACCGACAATAATATGATCTATAAGCTTAATTTCAAGCCATCTACTCATTTCAATTAATTTAAGAGTAGATTGAATATCCTCTTGGCTCGGCTCAGGATCTCCACTAGGGTGGTTATGAGCAAGAGCTAAATACTCACACCCACATTCAATAGGCATTCTAAATACTTCCCTAGCACTCAAATTTAAAAGATTTAAATTACCAATTGCAATAATATCACTTCTAACTAGTCTACACTTCGTATCCAAACCAATTACCATAAACTTTTCTTGTTTTTCATTAGCCAACTTACTCATAACAAATTGTGAAAGCAACGAAGTAGCTCCTAAAAATTTTTTATCATTTTCATTCGCATTAAACCTGCATGCCAGTTCGAATACAGCCTTTAATGTAATCGCCTTTACACGTCCTATTCCCTTTATAGTTTTTAATTCCTCAAGCGATACATTCGCAAAAGTAAATCCTGCATCCTCTCCAACACATTCAACAAGTAATCTTTGCGCAATATCTAACGCTGTTTCATCCCGAGTTCCTGTCTTTAGTACAATTGCTAAAAGTTCAGCATTAGTTAAACTCTTAGCTCCATTAATCTCTAACTTCTCATACGGTCGCTCAAAAACCGGTTTTTCTTTCATAATCAACGAACACATCTCTCCTCCATCTGCTAACCGGTCCTTAGCAAAAATATTTCTCTAAGTATTATATATGTTCTATAACATAAATTCAATTAGTTTTAAAAAAAAGGGGGCTATAAAAAACTCGTTTATTATTTAAATAACGTATTGTACTGTACCAAGCGAAACAAAAATTGCTTTTTTGTCCCTCTATGTAGAACACATTTTAAAGTTGCCCAGGATGTGAGCGTAAGCTCCGTTCCGTACTTTAAATTAACTCTACACTTCCCACAAAAAATATTTTTGGTGAGCGAGGTACAGTACAATACGTTATGAATTTTATGAGTTTTTTTACAGCCCCACTATGTTGACCTTCGGTCAATAACATTAAGGAAAGCTTTTTACAGTCACTTATAAATTAATCTTCTACCTTTATCCCAAAATCAATTTTCCTTGTTTCTAAATTTACACCGGTTAAAATAACCTCAACAGTATCTCCAAGCTTATATACCTTATGTTTCCTATCTCCTATCAAAGAATACTGCTTTTCGTTATACACATAATAATCATCTTCAATATTTTCGACTCTAACAAGTCCTTCAATAGTATTATCAAGTTCAACAAAAAATCCAAAAGAAGTAACTGAAGAAATAACACCGGTAAACGTTTCCCCTACAAATTCTTTCATATATTCTGCTTTCTTTAAGTCCACAGAATCTCTTTCAGCAAGTTGTGCTTCTCTTTCTTTATCCGAAGAATGTTTAGAGCCTTCAACCGCAATTTTTTTCAATTTCTTCTCACGTTTATCGTTTTTAAACTTATAATCATTTTCAATTAACTCACTCATAACTCTATGAATAAATAAATCCGGATAACGTCTTATCGGTGAAGTAAAATGACAATAATATTGAGCAGCTAACCCAAAATGCCCTGTATTGGTAGGACTATATCTTGCTTGTTGCATAGACCTTAACATTAAAGTAGAAATAATCCTTTCTTCTGGTTTTCCCTTTACATCTTCCAATAATTGTTGGAAAGCCATCGGTTGAAGTTGTGTTAACCCTTTTATTTTATAACCATAATTATAAATAAACTTAGAAAATTCCTCTAATTTTTCACTATCCGGCAAGTCGTGCACTCTATACATAAAAGGAACTTCGAGCCAGAAAAATCTTTCAGCCACAGTTTCATTTGCCGCCAACATAAAGTCTTCAATTATGTTGTTTGAAACGGTTAATTCATATTTTTTAATTTCTATCGGCTTTCCTTCTTTATTTAATATAACCTTAGCTTCTGGAATTTCAAAGTCAATACTCCCTCTCATAGTTCTACGCTTTCTCAAAATATTAGACAGTTTCTCCATAAGTTTAAAATCAGGCACAAAATCCTTATATCTCTCAACAACTTTTTTATCGGTGTTCTCTAAAATCTTTGTAACATCAGAATAATTCATTCTTTCGTTTACGTTGATAACACTCTTAAATATCTCACTATCTATAATTTTACCCGTTTTATCTATCTTCATCATAACAGAAAAAGCCAATCTATCTTCTCCCATATTAAGACTGCATAATCCGTTAGAAAGTTTTCGAGGTAACATAGGAATAACCCTATCTACTAAATAAACACTGGTTCCACGTTCATACGCTTCTTTATCTAATGGAGTTCCTTCTTTTACGTAATGAGAAACATCAGCTATATGAACTCCCAATAAATAATTACCACCGGGCAATTTCTCAATAGAAACTGCATCATCTAAATCTTTAGCATCTTCTCCATCAATAGTTACCATTCTAACGTCTCTTAAATCTCTTCTACCTTTGTAGTCTTTTTTCTCAAGTTTGTCCGGTATTTTTTCCACTTGATCTAATACTTCAACCGGAAAATCTTCATTTAAATCATATTCACACATAATAGATAAAACATCTACTCCTGGTTTACCAAGCTTGCCAAGTCTTTTTACAATTTTTCCCTCAGCAGCCCTTCTTCCTTCCGGCCATTTTATAATCTCAACAGCTACAATTTCATTATTTCTAGCGCCAGCAAAATACGCTTTAGGTATAAAAATATCCTGAGTTATTTTTTTATTGTTAGGAATAACAAACGCAAAATTTTTGCTTTTCTCAAATTTACCAATTATTTTTTTGTGATTTCTTTCTATAATTTTAGTAATAATACCTTCCGGGCCACGTTTCTCGTCTCCCATTGATACCACTCTTACTTCAACCCTATCACCATCAAACGCACCTTTTATGTCCGCAGGAGCTACAAATACATCCTTTTCATTCTCATCGTCAGGAATTACAAAACCAAAGCCTCTTTCATTCGCTTCAAAAATACCCTCAATTAATAAATTCATATTTTAACCTCCAAAAATAGAAAAGAGCCTATAATAAGGCCCTTTTTACGACAAAAATTAAGCATTCCAAAAAATAGTTAACGCTAAAGAAGTGATAACAAAAATAATAGCAGCATAAGTTGTCCATCTTCCAAGCATACCATTTAACGTTCTAGCTTTATTCTTACCAAAAAATGTTTCAGCACCACCGGCAATCTCTCCGGAAATACCAGCACTTCTTCCTGATTGAAGAATAACTATCAAGATAAGTGATAAACATACGATAACGTGTAAAACTAACAATATTGTTTTTACCATAGCTATTTCGACCTCCAAATTATTATACTCATCAACTTTATTATCATACCACAGTCAAAAAAAATATACAAGAGATTTTTTTACATTTTTTGTTTTCTTGGTTACTATTCTTCCCAAAACTTTTGTATTGAATTTTATCATTTCTTATAGTACAATGTTGGCAAAACTAAAGAATGGAGGTAGTTTTATGATACCTAATAAATTAAAAACAGGTGATGAAGTTCGCGTTATTGCTCCATCACGCAGTATGAAAATTATTAATAACGAAACGCGTGAAATCGCTGATAAAAGGCTAAATGAGTTAGGCCTAAAAGTAACTTTCGGGAAAAATACAGAATTATGCGATGAATTTACGTCTTCCCCAATTGAAGCACGTATTGAGGACTTACATGAAGCATTTAAAGACGAAAATGTAAAAGCTATATTAACAGTAATCGGAGGTTTTAATTCTAATCAGCTGTTAACTCATATAGATTATGACTTAATAAAGAATAATCCTAAAATCTTCTGCGGATTCTCAGATATAACAGCTTTAAGCAACGCAATTTACGCAAAAACCGGTCTTGTAACTTATTCCGGTCCTCATTACTCAAGTTTTGGAATGAAATATGGATTTGATTATACATTGGACTACTTTAAAAAGCTATTCTTTTTAGAAGATAAAATTGAAATAAACTCTTCAGATGTATGGAGTAATGATGCATGGTTTATTAACCAAGAAGATAGAAATTTCTACAAAAATCACGGAATGTTTACAATAAACGAAGGTAATGCAACAGGTAAAATTATAGGTGGAAATTTAAGTACACTATCACTCTTACTCGGTACTGAATTTATGCCAAGCTTTAACGAGGATACTATTTTATTCATTGAAAATGATGCAACAGTTTCTGGTTCTATCTATATGCTCGAGTTCGATAGAATGCTTGTATCTCTTATCCAACAACCAGGATTTAATAATGTACGCGGAATAGTACTTGGAAGAGCTGAAAAAAGTGCCGATATGACGCCAAACAAATGGAAAATGATGATAAGAAATAAAAAAGAATTAAATAATATTCCTATAATTGCTGATGCCGACTTCGGTCATACCACTCCGCTATTTACCTTCCCTATTGGCGGAACAGCTACTATATCAGCAACAAATAAACCAACAATTGTTTTAGACTAAAAGAGGCTGTCCTAAAATAGTGACGCCTTAACAAAAAATCCAGCTCGAAAGA
>CAYZJZ010000019.1:0-14321 GCA_964478905.1 uncultured Eubacteriales bacterium | reverse complement strand
ATTTTAATTCAACTTAGTAAGTTTAACATAGTAACCATATTTTGTCAACATATTTTTAAAAAAATTTTTATTCCTTAATTTTAAATTTAAAATCCACATTTTAACAAAGTGGAATTTCGTTTTAAACAAGAAAAGTGTTAAAATATACTTAGATACTGTATTTGGAATGTTTTGGAGGTATCTAATTATGAAAAATAAACATTTAACTTTAGACGAAAGAAATCTTATAGAGCTGGAACTTGGCAGAAATACTAGCCGAAAACGAAAATATATTTTTATCTATTGCTGAAGTTGGGCAAATCCTTAGAGAAAGATTTGCAGGCTTCTTAGTTTAAAATGCTAGCCCTAAAACGCAAAATTTTAGGGCTAATCTTAAACAAATTTTGGGACATTTTCAAAAATCATTGACATACCTATTTCATCCAATCTTTTCCGTCGGTCATTCTAGCAGCAAGCATAGAACCACTTGTATCACCTATTACGTTTAAGACTGTTGCAGGCGGATCAATAATTGTCGCAATAATTGTCAAAATCGGTAAAGCTCCTACAGGATATCCCATCATAACCAAAATCATCATTTCAGAAATAGTACCACCGCCTATTGGAACTGCAGTAATAAGTAATGTAACAAGCAACGAAACCCCAATTACTTTTCCTATTCCGGCTATCGTCGCAATATTTGTTCCGAATAAACATACTAAAAACATAATTTTAAACACAGACCCTATAACCGAACCATCCTTATGGAAGCTCGTTCCAAGTGGAATCATAGGCTCAGCAATATCGTCAGGAACACCAATAGCTTTAGCCGCTTGAAGGTTAGCAGGGATTGAAGCCGCACTTGAACAAGTAGCGAGAGCTGTAAGTGTAGCAGGCACAATGTTTGCCCAAAAAGCCTTAAATCCTTTTTTGCCGGCAGCAATATACGCATACAACGAATAAATTACAAAATAAAATAATGCCGCTACAATTGTGTATATAATAAAAGTCTTTGCATATCCAACAGCAATAGATGCTCCAAATGTTCCAACTAAAGCCGCAAAATAACAACCAAGTCCAATTGGTGCATAATACATAATAATCTTAAGCAAACTCATAATAACATCAGTCAGCGAAACAAGTACATCACGAACAGGCTTTGCTTTCTCGCCGGAAATATTTAAAGCCAAACCAAATAAAATTGAAAAAACTATAATAGCAAGAATATTTTGCCTTGAAAATAAATCTGAAAAATCACTAACGGTAAGCGCTTCTACTGTTCTATCCAATATAGATAAATCTTCTTCTTGAACAGCAATTTCATCCATATCAAGGCCACTCATTATCTTAGCGCCGTCTTCAACTTCTACTAAATTAATAAAATATGTACTCAAAAATCCTATTAAAACAGCCACCAACGACATCATAACAAAAACTAAAACAATATTAGTCATTATTTTTCCAAGTCTTTTAGGTTGTTTCATACCGGAAATAGACGTTGTTATTGTTAAGAATATAAGTGGAACTATAACCACCAATAATAAATTCAAAAATAAATCTCCAAACGGACTAAGCACACCGGCACCTTCGCCCCAAACTACACCAACAACCGCACCGAGTACTATCGCTGCAAGCAAAATTATACTTTGCTTATACGTTGCAAAAAATTTACCCATAAATCTACACTCCTCTTTTGATTTATTGTGAAATATATGATATAGTAAAATCACATTTGCATTTCACAATATAATTATATTGTTTAAAATAAAAAATGCAACAAACATTAATTTACGAGAATTTTATAAATTCACGCAAAATTCACGAAAGGACTTTGCATATGCAAAAAAACAATTATATAAAACTAAATGATACAAATGATTATCTCTCTATCGGTAACTTCTTTAGAGTTATAAAAGAAGAATCAAATTGTAAAAATACATTTTTACAATCTGAATTCTTTTGCTCACTCTTTGATATTCAAACTATCGCGGACAGCACAGTAAACAACTATTTAACCGGTTTTAGAGCTATAAACAGTATTTTTAAAGAAAAAATAATAAAGAAGAAAAATAATTTCATCAAAGATAGTTCTTCTTTTTTGCCAACCATTTATAAAATAATGTCAGTGCTTGAAAATAAACTAATTTCAGGATATCCTATGGATGAAATAAATAATAACATTAAACTCTATAATGTATGTAGTACATTATACGATATTGCCAAAAATGACTTAGATATTCCGAAACAATTTCTGGAAAATATTCATTCATTACTCAATGCAAATAATTTATTTGAATTTACAGCAAATGTTTTTTTCTTTGTTGTTTTAGATAAAAAGCAACCTGTTTCATTTGAAAACAAATTAATGAAATCTATAAATGATACATTAAAGCATACTAACATTTCACCTAATCAAATCACAGATTTTATGAATACACAACTTGAAGAAAGTATGTGGTCATCACTTAGAAAAATAAATGAATTAGCAAAAGGAAAAAACGCCTTTGCTTGTCTTCAAATGGCGTTTTATGAGTTCTATGGACTTATCGCCGGATACCCCAGATACATAAAAAGCTATGAATACTACAAAATAGCTGCAAACCAGAGCCACCCTGCTGCTAACTGGGCAATTGGTCATATGTATTATAACGGTTACATAGGAAATAAATCAAACGAAGAACTTCTACTTGCTTTTGACTATTTTTCTAAAGCTAAAGACCTCGGTTCTGCTGCTGCTATTAACAGCCTCGGAATAATTTATCTTGAAGGTAAAATTCAAAGCATTCCAAAAAATTTACAAAAAGCTGTTCAATTATTTAACGAGGCAATTTCAAAAGGAAATGTTTTTGCACTGAATAACTTAGGGAAAATTTATGAAAGCGAAGGTAAATACAATAAAGCATTAGAACTATTTGAGCGTTCGGCAAATGTAGGTGAAAGCTGGGCTGCAAATAAAGTTGGAGAATATTATCGAATTGGTAAATATGTAAAAAAAGATATGGAAAAAGCATTCTACTATTATAATAAATCAGATGAAAGCTCTGTTTATTTTATGTGCCCTTGGTCTAAATATAATTTGGCAAAGTATTTTTATGAAAACGGGAATGAAGAACTTTCCATTGAACCGGATATAAATAAAGCAATAGAGCTTTTAGAACTTGCATCTACCAAAATTATTGGAGCTTTGGAGGAATTAATTATTATATACTATAAAAAATATTTAGGAAGTAATAAACAAGACAAAAGTTCTCTTGAAAAATTAAAATACTACATAGAAAAAATCGAAAATTCGCCTAGTTATAGCTTAGAAATAAAAAATAAAATTCAAACAATTATGGATAAAATCTATAATGAAAGTACTTCTATACAATTTAAATATTAACCTATCAAAAAATCCTTCATATACTAAAATATAATGTTTATGGAGGTATTTTTTATGTCATTTGGTGTAGCATTATCAGGCGGCGGTGCAAAAGGTGCAGCACATATTGGAGTTTTAATGGCTCTTTGTGAAAATAATCTTATTCCCTCCTCAGTTTCAGGAACAAGTATGGGAGCTATCGTAGGAGGATTATACGCAATGGGATATAATCCCCAAAAGCTAAAAGAAATAATAACTAAATTTTCAAAAAGCTACAGAAGATACATCGACCCGTACTACGGTAATTACTTCATGGCTTTAATGCAATTTATGACCAACTCTTCAATTACACTTCCCGGCTTTATAAAAGGTCGCAAAGTAGAACAATACCTAAAAAATCTCACAAAAGGCATAAACATTTCAAACATTGAAATGCCAATTGTCATACCTGCTGTTGATTTAATAAGTGGAAAAACAATTGCTTACTCAAATGTTGTACCCAAAAATAACACTCCCAAAAATGTCATATGGAAAAATGACATTCCCCTCTATCTTGCAATGCGAGCAAGTTCTTCGCTTCCGGCTATTTTTCAAGCAAAAAGAATAGACAATTCAGTTTTAGTGGACGGCGGAATAACTCATATAATTCCAATTGATTTACTCGCTCAAACAGGCGAAAAAAATATTCTTGCAATAAACATATCGCAAGAATACGAAAAACCTAAAAATACAAATATATTCGAAGTAACTACTCACTCTTTTGAGCTTATGCAAAACGAACTAAAAAGTTTCTCTCTAGGGAAAGAAAAATTTTTAATCACACCAAAATTGCCTAAAAATGCAGAAATGCTATCATTTAACTGCATGCCAGAATTTGTAAAAGCCGGATATAACAGTACATTAGAAGTAATGCCAAAATTAAAACAACTATTTAGCTAACTTCTTAGATAAGTATACAATTTCGTCAATATCCATCTTTTCTTGGTGCATAAGAGTATCAATATCTCCGTGAGAAATAAATCTATCACGAAAAGCCATACTTCTAAACTTACCTTTATAGGCTCCGTTATTAAGACTCTTTAGCACCAAACTGCCAAACCCACCTATTGCTACATTATCCTCTAGAGTTATAACATTATACTTCTCTCTTATAAGCCTCTTTATTATATGTGTATCTACCGGCTTAACTGAAGTCGCATTCACTATCATAGGATTAATTTTAAACTCTTTTAGTTCTTCTTTAGCCATAACAGCATACTGTACCATTTTTCCCACAGCAACAAGAGCTAACTTTTCTCCTCCGGACACAACCTCCCATTTTCCTTTTTCAATCTTCTTTAGCGGTTCAACTCTTGCAATATCTCCACCACGTGGATATCGAATAGCCACCGGACTTTTAAGCGATAACGCATATTTTAGCATCACTTCTACCTCTTCAACACATTTCGGTGCAAGCACAGTTAAATTGGGTATCATAGCTAAATAGGACAAATCAAAAACACCTTGATGAGTCTCACCGTCATTTCCTACTAATCCTGCTCTATCTATCATAAAAACAACAGGTAAATTTTGCATACACACATCATGAATTATCTGGTCAAACCCTCTTTGTAGGAACGTAGAATAAACAGCAAAAACAGGTTGCATTCCAAGAGATGCCATCCCTGCAGCAAACGTAACAGCATGTTCTTCAGCTATTCCAACATCAAAAAATCTATCAGGAAATTCTCGTGAAAACGCCTTTAATCCGGTTCCAGCGGTCATCGCAGCAGTAATCGCCACAACATTTTTATTAGTCTTAGCCACTTTTACAATAGCATCACCGAAAGCCTTTGAATATGTAACCTTTTTACTTTTCTCAAGAATTTCGCCGGTTTTAACATCAAACTTAGAAATTCCGTGAAACTTATCCGGCTCATTCTCTGCCGGTTCATATCCCATACCTTTTTTAGTCACAATATGAATCACAACAGGTTCATCAAGTAACTTTACTTTTTCCAAAATCTCAGTCATTTCTTTAATATTATGTCCATCTATCGGACCAATATATCTAATGCCCAACTCTTCAAAAAACATAGAAGGAACAACTAACGATTTTATACTGTTTTTTATTTTACGAATAAACTTAACAACAGAATTTTTATACTCTAGATGATTATAAACAGCCTTCTTTATATCATTATATCTTTTATTTATTCTAATTCTTCCCAAATACTCTGACATTCCGCCAACGTTAGGAGAAATAGCCATTTGATTATCATTTAATATAACTATCATCTTAGTTTTAGAAAAACCTAAACCATTTAACCCTTCATATGCCATACCACCGGTTAACGCTCCATCTCCGATAATAGATACAACTTCATACTTTTTAAATTGAATATCGCGCGCTTTTGCCATTCCGAGAGCAGCAGAAATAGAATTACTGCTATGACCGGTATCAAAAAAGTCATACTTACTCTCTTCACGTTTCGGGAATCCGCTAATCCCCTTATATTGTCTTAAAGAATTAAATTCATCTTTTCTACCGGTAAGTATTTTATACGGATAACATTGATGACCGACATCAAAAACAATCTTATCTTCATCAAAATTAAAGCACTTAAAAAGAGCCAATGTAAGTTCAACAATTCCAAAATTAGACGCAACGTGTCCGCCCGTCTTAGATATGTTTTCTAACATAAACTCTCTAAGTTCTTTCGCCAAAACTTCCAACTCTTCAAAATTCAATTTCTTTATATCATTAGGATTTTCTATACTATCTAAAATCTTATACATCGCATACCACCATTAAACTATATTTACAAGCACGAATTATTATTCTCAACCAATTCCTAAAAGTCTATTTACAAGTTGTAGCATACCGTTTATAACACTACTTCTCGCCCCAATTAAAAAGCCGTCAAGAGCACCAGCAGCAATCAATAGCAGTAAAAAAATCATACCAAATTGCTCAAATCTCATATACGAAAAATAATACTTTTCAGGCAAAACAGCTAAAAGTACTTTTGAACCGTCGAGCGGTGGAATAGGAATTAAATTAAACAAGCCAAGACCTATATCGATTATCGCAATATGATATAAAAGTGTATATATATAATTATTAACCGCATTTACAGGAACTCCAAATTTCTCCATAATCCCCATTAAAAATAATGCAACAAATGCTACAAAAAAGTTCATTAGCGGCCCAGCTAAAGAAACCTTCGCCATATCAGCCTTAGGATTTTCATAATATCTCGGATCAACAGATACGGGTTTCGCCCAACCAAATCCAAAGAATAAAAGCAATAATGTTCCCCATAAATCCATATGATGAAGCGGATTTAGCGAAAGTCTTCCATCCGCCTTAGGCGTAGGATCGCCTAAAGAATAAGATGCTAAACCATGGGCAAATTCATGCAAAGACAACGCAATTAAAACCGCAGGAGCAACATATAATAACGATACAACAAAATTAATTATAATACTCATTTCCTACTCTCTTTCCTTTATTATTTTTATTAAAAACATTACTTTTTTAAAGCTAAATTTCTCTTTATTTTCTTAGTAGTGGTCTTTTCAAATTCAGTTTCTCTTATTTCAAATTCCCTAACCATCTTATATAATGGCATCTGTTTGTTGCCTTTTCTTACTTCCTCATCAATTAATTTCTCTACTTCCTCACTACTTATTTCTTCTTTTTGTAAATTCTTCTTTATTTCTTCATAATTCGGGACAATAATCGCACAAACCTTAGTTTCCAAATCATCAGGTACATCTTTACCATAAACAACAATTTCAGATATATACGGACTCTTTAACATATAAGATTCAACTTCTTCCGGGAAAATGTTTTTACCGTTTTTAGTTACAATAACATTCTTCTTTCTTCCTGTAATATAGAAATATCCGTCTTTATCTCTATATCCAATATCCCCTGAATGAAGCCAACCGTTAATCAAAACCGCATCAGTTGCTTCTTGATTCTCGTAGTAGCCCATCATAATAGAATCACTCTTAATTAAAATCTCACCAATTCCATCCTTATCCGGATTATCTATAACCATCAAAGAATCCGGCATAGGAATACCAATAGCAGCATCTTTTGCTTTAGTTACTGGATTTAGAGCCGCAAGAGGAGATGATTCAGTAAGACCGTAACCTTGGATTGTAGTAATTCCAAAGCCCCTAAGTCCTTTTAATACTTCAGGATTAACAGCCGCCGCACCGGCAATTGCCACTTTTAGTTCTCCGCCAAACACTGCCAAAATATCTTTAAACAATTTCTTTCTGACATCTATATTAAGTTTCAGCAAAAAATTACTAATAGAAAGAGCAGTTTTAACCTTTTTAGTAATCCCTTTCTTATCAATTTGTTTCCAAATCTTATTATACATATTTTCTAAAATAAGCGGAACAACAAGAAGTATTGTAGGTTTAGCCTCTTGCAAATTCTTTTGAATATGCTTTAACCCTTCACAAAAGTATATAGTCGCTCCTTGGAACGTCATAAGCAAAAACTCACAAGTACATTCATATGTATGATGAATCGGTAATATAGAAAGCAACCTATCCCCAGGTTCGGCTTTAAATAAAGCCATTCCCGCCATAACATTTGAAGTAATATTTTTATGAGAAAGCATAACTCCTTTAGCAAGCTCAGTAGTTCCGGAAGTAAAGCATATACCAGCCAGTTGTGTACTATCAATCTTAGTCTTACCAAACTCATTATTTCCGGAACTCATTAATTTAATTCCGTCATCAATTAATTCAGTAAACGAATATATTCCTTCCTCTTTAACTTTAGAATCCATATCTATGGCAAGCATTAAATTTTCATTGTTTTTTAAAAACTCTTTCACATACTCTCTATACTTTTTAGAAAACACGATAGCTTTAGCCTTAGACCGCTTTAATAAATTCTCTATTTCAGACTTAGGTAACTCCTTATCAAGAGGAACTATAACCCCTCCTCCACAAGTAGTGGCCATATATGTAACGCACCACTCGTATCTGTTTTCGCCAATAACAGCAATATGTTCATTTTTTATGCCAAGTTCAGTAAACATAGTACCAAGAGCATAAACATCTTCTTTATATTTTTTATATGTAGTCCCAACATATTTATCATCAACTTTAGACATAAACGCAATTTCATCACTAAATAACGCAGTACATTGGTCTAGTAATTCCTTTAAATCATTAATCTTTCTAACCTTATAAATAGGCTTGGTTATCATTGATTCCATAATTTTTTCCTCCCCGTCCTGTATATTGTACCATATATATTTACAATATGGAAGAAAATATTTTTATCATTTTCCAATTACTTGTTCATTTTAAAACCTATTCTAATTCAATAGTAGCAGGTAAACTGCAAAAAAATACGCTCCTTATTGGAATATAAACAACTTTTAATGTTTACCTCAAAAGGAACGTATTCAAATACAATTACTTTGCTTCAAACAAAGTACTTACAGATGCTAAAGTCTTAGTAGCATCAAACGGTATAAATACTTTATTTGCTTGGCCATCAGCAACTTTTTCAAGAGACTCTAAAGTCTTAATAGCAACAAGTTTATCATCAGGTTTAGCATCTCTTATTGCTCCATAAATCAATTCAATTTCCTTAGCTTTAGCTTCAGCAATTTTACGAATAGCTTCTGATTCACCCGTAGCTTCCAAAATTTTAGCTTCCTTAACACCTTCAGCAAGGCGAATATTAGATTGCTTTTCAGCTTCAGCTCTTAAAATTTGAGCTTCTTTTTCTCCCTCAGCACGAGTAATAGAACTTTGTCTTTCACCCTCAGCATCAAGGATTTTAGCTCTTTTTGTTCTTTCAGCATTCATTTGTTTTTCCATTGCATCACGGATATCCGGAGGGGGAGTAATATCTTTAACTTCAACTCTCTCTACCTTACACCCCCATTGGTCAGTAGCATCATCTAAAATTTGTCTTAGTTGATCATTTATTAAATCTCTTGAACAGAAAGTATCATCTAAATCCATTTTACCAATGATATCTCTTATAGTAGTAATAGCAATATTGGCTATACCTACACGCAAGTTAGAACCAATTTGGTAAACAGCTTTTTCAGGATCTGTAACCTTATAAAAAACTACTGTATCAATTCTAATTGTAACATTATCCTTTGTAATAACGCCTTGAGGCGGTACATCCATAATTTGTTGTTTTAAGTCTACAATTTGAGACACTCTATCAGTAATAGGATTAATAAAATTAAGTCCGGCAGTCAAAGTACGACTATACTTACCAAATTTCTCAACAATTTGAACCTCTGATGTTCTAACAATCTTTACAGACTTATGAAGAACAACACAGATAACAGCAATTATAATAATTGCCCACATCAATACACTTTCCATTTTTCTTCTCTCCTTTAATAAGTTTTTATACGGTACATTAAACTTTCTTTACTATAAGCTTTACGCCATCAATTTTGACAACACTAACAAGTTCATCCACCGGGATTACAACTTCCTCATCTGCACTTAAAGCTGTCCAAACTTCTCCATTAATTTTTACTCTACCTTTTCCATTTATGTTGTCAATAGTTTCAATTACTTTAGCATTCTTCCCGATTATCCCATTTACATTCAGCTCATCTTTAGTTTCATTTTTAAACAACTTGGTCGTAAGCGGTTTTATGAATATAGTCAAAATAATTGAAACAACCAAAAACACAATTATTTGTACCGAAATGTTGGAGGTAATAAATGACGTAACTAACGCAACTAATGCGCCAATTGCAAACCAAAACATAAAGAATATAGGGCACACGAACTCACCAACAAGCATAATTGCAGCAACAATTAACCAAACAATAGCCAAAATACTCACCTCCTCCACTATTTTAGTCTAACAAATTTCGACTAATTCTTCAAGATAAAAATTTATAATAATTAATGCAATATATGTTGACTTTATTTCCCAATTATGATAATATTGTCTAGTTAAGAAGGAGGAGTTAATTATGAAATCTACAGGTATAGTTAGAAAAGTTGATGAATTAGGTCGTGTGGTTTTACCTATCGAGTTAAGACGTAATCTTAACATTGAAGAAAAAGATGCATTAGAAATTTATGTTGATGGTAACACAGTAATACTAAAAAAATATGAACCAGATTGTATTTTCTGTGGAAACGCTAATGACGTCGTTAATTTCAAAGGAAAAAACATCTGTGCTGCATGTTTAAAAGAAATGAAAAATGCTTAAAACAAAAAAGGAGTTATAAAAAACTCCTTTTTTGTTTTAATTCATTTTCTCCCCTAGATACGCATTATATATATATTCCGTTCCATCATTTAATATTATTCTCCATGCCGGAATAGCTTCTCCGGATAATACAGTTTTATCTATTTGACTCATTTCCGGGAAATAACCTAGTCCTATTTCTCTAATAGTTATATTTTCCGGTTTTATATCTCTTACAAAATTAGTCAAAATTATTGGAAAAGACAATATTTTTCTATTTCTACCTATAAATACGTCTTTATCGTCTATAACTTCATTTATAAAAATAAATTCAGGTTTTATATTTTCATTGTTACTTATACTTATCTTTCTCATATATCCCCTAACTTCAACCTTCGTTAAATCAAAATCACATATAATATTTCGCGTAGCCAATATGATCCTTATTGATTCTATACTTTCAGCATTAACAGTAACCGCTTGATTTTTCTGATAAACTTTATATCCTAAGAAACAATTTAGCAATATAAAAATAACAATAAGAAAATTTTTTACCCACTTCCATTCCATTATCAAACATCTCCATTATCTATCTGTTACAGTCAAAGCCGTAACATCTTCTTCGCCTTGTTTTAGGCTATATACAGTTACCCAAGACGGGTAATAAGTCCCTTCATTTGTAATATCATATATAAGCTTTAATTCAGATATATTAACCTTATTTCCATTTTCAACATTCTTTAGTAAATCATCTAGAATATTATGAGTAATCTTAAATACATATGATGTTTCATTTGTTTCTTCTATATCAATAAGTTTGCCGTTAAAATATCTTATCTCTCCATTTTGAACTTTTATTTCCATTATACAATTACTGTTATCGCCAATAATCGGCTCTCTAAATCCGGTAACAACTCCATCAAGTGCAACATAGAAATCAAAAGTATATATTCCTTCACTTTTTGTCGCACTTAACAAAAAGAATTTTTCAAACACTTTCATATTATTTATAAAATCAAGTGCAACATTAAAATCCTTACTAGAAGATGTTTCTTCTTCCGATACTTTTGAATTATTTATATATTCAACTATTCCATTAGACTCCAATTTTATAGAACTTTTATCATCATTGATATATATTTTCCCATTATCATTGGTAATAAATTTTGCAAAGTCAGTATTATCAAAAATTTCCGTTACAAATTTCCCCATAGCATACTCATCATCATTGCTAAAATGATTTTTCACATTAATCTTTTTAACCATATCACGTTTATCTTTTTGATTAGTAATTGGAAATAACACATTTTTAGAACTAGAAACACTTTTATCATTATAAAACTTACTTATCCCAAGCGTTTCTAAAGCAACATATTTTACATCAGCCTTTATATTTTCACAACTTTGCATAAAAGTCTTTATTTCATCATCTTCACCTTTTAACAAAACTTTATAAAGACTTTTTTCTCCGTTATCATTTTGCATTATATAAATTGTATTTCCGGCTAAAGACTTAGTTATAGAAAACATCTCAACATTTCTAAAAGCTCCCGTGTCCTTTGGCAAATTAGGAATAGCTAAAGCCAAGACTTCCTCGTCAAGCGGTCCACCGAACTCAAATATTATTGATTTACGATTAATTAAATCATCCCATTCTTTAATCTTTCCGGTAATTATTTCAGTATCTTGAGATAAATTAGAAAGCCTGTTTTTTAATATATTCCAAGCATCTTGATTCATTTTATCCGAACTGTATGCTATCCATTTATTTTGATCAGGATTAATAACTGTCACTTTATAAGGCATAATTATTTCACCGTAAATTTTAGAGTACTCTTCTTGGTTTATTTTACTTACAAATAAATCAGGTATTTTAGAGATAGCAAAAGAAAGTCCCTGGTAATTATCAAACCACAGACTCCCCGTTAAAATCAAGCTAGATAATATTAAGGCAGTTAATATCATAGACTTCAAATTTTCAACTATACGCATATTATACTTATCTCCATATTAAGGTTTCACTACAACAAAATCTTTTATATTCATAACTTTATATTCAATAATTTCTTCTGCTTCCTTTTCCTCTATCGATATAGTTCTAAACTCCGTTTGGTATTTAGTACCGTTTTGTGCAAAAAACATAATTCTATTTTTGCTGTTAGGTTTAAACGTTAAAGTAAATAAAAACAAACCGGAGTCTCCTACAACACTGGTTATAGCTTCATTATCCAACATCATAGGCACATATAATGTATCATCATATTTTTCATATAAGGTAATTTCAGTTCCAGGCTCAGCAACACAGGAAATAACATATGAATCCGAATAATTTACGCTTTCCTTTTCCTCAGGATTTACAATTTCCATTATTTTAGAATTGCTACCTATATCTTTTGGTAAAGTCTCGTAAAATGCAAACGATGTATTATTTATGAAAAACATTATTGAAAAAACTAATGAAATAAAAAACATTTTTTTCATTTAACTCATTCCTTCCCACAACATAATACATCAATATTGTTACAAAACAATTACACACACTTTAATATTAAGTTAATTTGGGACAAAATCTTTGTATTCTTCTAAAGTTTTCATAAATTCATCTAACAATTCATTTAATTTTTCTTCATCTATATTAAAATCTGTAATTTTTTCTTTTATCTCTTCTCTTTTTTCTTCCAAATTCTTTGAAGTTGTTAATGTTCTATCTTCAACATACGAGTTTTGTTGATCGTTTTTATTTATATTAGGAGATGATTTTGGCGTAATATTATTAATCACTTGAGACTTTGAACTTTTTATTTCTTCTATGGAAGAAATAAGCATATTTACAAGTCCGACTAGTATAAATATAGAAATAATAAGCAAAACGCATATTTTTTTTGCTACATCTTTTCTATCTAACTTTATGCTTTCTTCATATTTATTTCTTGTATATCTATCTCCTGTATATGCTGTATAATTTGTTTCAGCATATCCGTAACTATCGTAATATGTGTTAGAATGATTAGGCCTGTATTTTACGTTATTATATTTATTAGAATAATAACTGTTTGAATTAGCATAACTATTGTTAGTCTTTGGCTCTGTTTTCTTATATACGCCGATTTTTTCATCATACTCTTTTCTAAGGCTCACATTTGATAACGTATCATAAGCTTCATTAATTTGTTGCATTTTCTTTTCAGCAACTTTCTTATCCCCTTGATACGTATCCGGATGATACTTCTTAGCTAAGTCTCTATATGCTTTTTTTATTTCTTTTTCGCTAGCACTTGTAGATATATTCAATAATTTGTAATAATTCAAACCAGTTCACTTCCTTTACAAAAGCACTTATTAACATTTTATCATATTTTTTAGAAAAAAGCTTGAATTTTCATAAAAATTATTATATACTTTTTTAGTACTTGCTGATGTGATGGAATTGGCAGACGTGCTTGACTCAAAATCAAGTTCCGAGAGGAGTGTGGGTTCGACTCCCACCATCAGCACCAGAGTCGAAAAAGCGGATTACAAAATTACTTGTAACCCGCTTTTTAATGCCATTTTTAACAATAAACGTAGTTTGCGATAATTGGTATAAATAAAGTAGAGTTGTAAACTAAAATAATATTATTAGTAATTTGTATAGCTATTCTGTATACTTTTAAAAAATATTTTTAACACTTAAATTCTAGGGCTATGTTTTGATATAAAAGCTCTAATCAGATGTTATTGCAAACTGTATAATCCTATAGAAGAAAGGGCGTAAGCCCATACCCGACACAAAGTGTCGGACG
>CAYZJZ010000018.1:0-14400 GCA_964478905.1 uncultured Eubacteriales bacterium | reverse complement strand
TCAAATCCCAATTTGTTGAGATGTTTGGAAATGTTATTACGAATGATAAAAAATGGGAGTTAAAGCAGTGGAAACAAATATTAACAATAAAAAATGGTAAAAGCCAGAAAGATGTTGAAGATAATAATGGACGATATCCCATATATGGAAGTGGAGGAATTATTGGATATGCAAATAATTATATTTGTAATGAAAACACAATAATTATTGGAAGGAAAGGAAGTATTAATAAGCCATTTGTCGTATATGAAAAGTTTTGGAATGTTGATACCGCTTTTGGTATAGAACCAATGTTTAATAAAATTTCTTTAAGTTATTTATATATGTTTTGCTTGATTTATAATTTTAATAGATTAGATCAAGCTAGTACAATACCTAGCTTAACTAAAAATGATTTGTTAAATATAAAAATACCAGTTCCACCAATAAATATACAAGGTCAATTTGAACAAATAGTTCAACTAATTGATAAACAGAAATTTCACTCTACATTGAAAAAATTTATTAAAGTAAAGGAGAGTGAACTTTATGTATAAACTTAAATTAAGTGATTGTGTGAAGGAAATTAACAATAGAACAACCGAAAATAATCAATATGAAGTATTAACATCTTCAAAGTATGGAATATTTTCACAAGAAGAGTATTTTGATAAACAGGTTGCGAGTAAAGATAATACAGGATATAAGATTATTAAAAAAGGACAATTTACATACAGAAGTATGAGCGATTCAGGTACTTTTACAATAAATAGATTAGAAGATAAAGAGATAGGAATAGTGAGCCCAGCTTATCCTGTTTTTGAAGCAACTAATATTGATGCTGAATTTTTGAAATATTATTTTAAATCAGAGTTATTTAATAAGGCAATTATTAATTTATCACAAGGGAGTACAAGAACAGCATTAAAATTTAAAGATTTAATAGATATAGAAATATACTTACCAGAAATTGAGGAACAAAAGAAAATCGTAAAAATATTAAAAAATAATGATCAAGTTATAGAAAAATATGATGAATTAATAAAGGAGAAGGAACAATTCATAAAATCCCAATTTGTTGAGATGTTTGGAAATGTTATTACGAATGATAAAAAATGGGAGTTAAAGCAGTGGAAACAAATATTAACAATAAAAAATGGTAAAAGCCAGAAAGATGTTGAAGATAATAATGGACGATATCCCATATATGGAAGTGGAGGAATTATTGGATATGCAAATAATTATATTTGTAATGAAAACACAATAATTATTGGAAGGAAAGGAAGTATTAATAAGCCATTTGTCGTATATGAAAAGTTTTGGAATGTTGATACCGCTTTTGGTATAGAACCAATGTTTAATAAAATTTCTTTAAGTTATTTATATATGTTTTGCTTGATTTATAATTTTAATAGATTAGATCAAGCTAGTACAATACCTAGCTTAACTAAAAATGATTTGTTAAATATAAAAATACCAGTTCCACCAATAAATATACAAGGTCAATTTGAACAAATAGTTCAACTAATTGATAAACAGAAATTTAACTATATAAATAAGATAAAATCATTAAAAGAAATAATAAATATTTTTTTAGGGGGCAAAAAATATGAATGAAGGAATACCAATAGCAAATGAACTTACTACAAGCCAAAGACCAGCTTTAGAAGTTTTAGCAAAACTAGGATATAAGAAGATTCCTAGTGAAGAAGAAAATAAAGAATATAATAATTTAACTATTAGACATGGTGATTTGAATCAGGTCTTATTAAAAGATATTCTTGAAAATAAATTAAATGAAATTAATAGTTATGAATATCAAGGAAAAGAATATAAATTCACACCTGATACTATTGGACAAGCAATAAAAGATTTGAATGCTTCTCTATTAACTGGTTTGATAAATACAAATAAAACAATATATGATTTATTAACTATAGGAAAATCATATACACAAAGATTGGTTGATGGAAGTACTAGATCTTTTGATATTAAGTTCATAGATTTTGATAATCCTGAAAAAAATGATTTCTATGTAACAGAAGAATATTCTGTTATGAGATCTAACGGAAAAAATACAGCAAGACCAGATATAGTTATGTTTATCAATGGAATACCTTTAGCAATTATAGAATGTAAGGATATTGGAGGAGTTTCAATTACACAAGGAATATCTCAAAATATTAGAAATCAGAAACCAGATTATATTCCAGAATTAATGAAATTTATTCAAATTTTAGTTGCGGCAAATAAAAATGCAGTTAAATATGGTACAGTTGGAACACCTGAAAAATTCTGGATGGTATGGAATGAGAAAGATACTGAATGGCAAAAAGATATTTTATCTAAAGTAGTTGAAGAAAGAAAAATAACAAAACAAGATAGAGATTTGGTTTCATTATTTGAACCAACAAGATTTTTAGAAATAATTAAGGATTTTGTTATTTTTGAACCTGGAATAAAGAAAGTGCCAAGATATCAACAATACTTTGCGACTAAGTCAATAGTAAAAAGATTGACTGTAGATAAAGAAGGTGGAGTTGTTTGGCATACACAAGGTTCGGGAAAATCTATTACAATGGTATATGTTACTAAAAAAATAATGGAAGATAAAAATATAAGAAATCCACAAGTGTTAATAGTAACAGACAGAATTGACTTAGATAAACAAATAATGAAAACATTTAACAGAATTGGAATACAAGCTAAAAGGGCAAGTACAGGAGAGAATTTAGTAGAACTTATAAAAGATGATAATATTAGAGTAATAACATCAATTGTTAATAAATTTGAAACAGTTGTAAATAAAGGTGTAATTGTTGATGCACCTAATACATTTATATTAGTCGATGAAGGACATAGAACTGAATATGGTGAAATGAATAGGAGGATGAGAGAAGTATTTAAGAATGCTTTGTATGTATCTTTTACAGGTACTCCTATTATGAAAAAGGATAGAGATATTTTTAAGAGATTTGGAGGTTTAATAGATAAATATTCTTTAGATGATGCATTACAAGATAAAGCAATAGTCCCTTTAATTTATGAAGGAAAGATGGTAGATCAAGACGTTTCAAAAGTATCTATAGATAGACAATTAGACTTAATAACAAGAGATTTAAATGAAACACAAAAACAAGAAGTAATTCAAAAATGGAGTAGATTTGAAAAAGTTGCTTCTACAGAGAAAAGATTAGGACTTGTTGCAATGGATGTGGCTGAAAATTATACAAAATATTGGCAAGGAACAGGATTTAATGCAATGCTTGCAACAAATAAAAAAGTTGATGCAGTAAGATATTATAATTTCTTCGAAGAAAACTATCCTGAAATTAAAACAGCAGTAGTTATTAGCTCCCCAGATATGAGAGAAGGAGAAGACGATATACAAGAAGAAACTTCAGATATTGTAAAGAAATTTTACTTAAAAGCTATTTCAAATTACAAAAATGAAGAAGAATATGAAGAAACTATAAAATCAAAATTTGTTAATGGAGATATAGATATATTAATAGTTGTTGATAAGCTATTAACAGGATTTGATGCTCCAAAAGCTTCCGTATTATATTTGGATAAACAAATTAAAGAACATAATTTATTACAAGCAATAGCAAGAGTAAATAGACTTTATGATGGTAAAGATTATGGGTACATAGTAGATTATAGAGGATTACTTGGAGAATTAGATAAAGCATTAACAATGTATAAAAATGCAGGTTTGGAAGAATTTGAGTTAAAAGATATTGATAAATCGGTATATTATGTAGATAATGAAGTTGATAAACTACATAATTCATATGTTGAACTAGTTAAAATATTTAATTCAATAAAAAATAAAAATGATATGGAAGAATATGAAGTTTATCTTGCAGACGAAGAAATAAGAAAAGATTTTTATGATAAACTATGTGGTTTCGGTAGTATATTAGGATTAATATTGCAAAGTGATAGAGGGTATTACAAAGTAGGAAAAGAAAGAATTACTGAGTATAGAAAAGCATTAGCATTTTATCAAAAATTAAGAGCAACAGTAAAGTTAAGATATACAGAAACAATAGATCATAAAGAATATGAATCAAAAATGCAAAAATTATTAGATGACTATGTTATAGCAACAGAGGTTATGAAAATTACTGAACCAGTTGATATAACAAATGCAACAGAATTTAATAAAGAGTTATCTAGAATTGAGTCAAAAGCAGGAAAAGCTGATGCTATTAGAACAAGATTGGTAAGAACTATTTCTCAGAAAATAAAGAAAGATCCAGCATTTTATAAGAAATTTTCAGAAAGAATTGAAGAAACAATAAGAGCATATAGAGAAAGAAGAATAGATGACTCAAAATATTTGGAAGATATGCAGAATATTACTGAAGATTTTAGAAGCGGAAATGCCGGTATTGTATATCCAAGTAATATTACAAATGAAAAGTCGAGAGCTTTTTATGGAATAATTTATGACAAATTTGAAAAAATTTTTCGGAAATAAGATAGGAATTGAAGAATTAGGAGAATTAACACTAAAAATACAAGAAAAAGTAGAAAATAAAATAAAAGTTGATTGGAAGCAGAGCGAAGATGTTATAAATAGCATGAAACAAGATATTGATGATATTTTATTTTTCTATTTAAGTAAAAAAATGCTAAATATAGATTTTAATGAAATTGATAGTTTGATTGAAACAATTATAGAAATTACTATATCAAATTATTAAAAAGAGAGGCGGATTAAATGGAACAAGAATATATTAAAATTAATAAACAAAAAATATATTTTACAATTCAAAGGAAAAAAATAAAAAATATTAATTTAAGGGTAAATATAGATAAAAAAGTATATATTTCCGTTCCCTTTGATATGTCTCTTGATGCTATTAAGAAGTTTATTGAAAAAAAATACAAATGGATAAATAAGCAAATAGAATACTATGAAACATTTTCAGAAATAAAAGAAAAAACAAATTTTGAAAATGGTGAAACGGTATTTATTCTTGGAAAGCAATATTTAATGCATATAGTTGCAGATGATAAAAATAATATAGAATTAAAAGGAAAATATATAAAAATACATGTAAAAGAAAAGTATATTTCAAATAAAAAATATTTGAATAAGATATATGACGAATGGTTGAGAAATTATGCAATGGATGTTTACAAAGAGATATCTACTGAATATGAAAAAAAGTTAAAAAGGCATAATGTTAAAGGTCCTCAAATTATAATTAGAAAAATGAATAAGAGATGGGGAAGTTGCTTAGCAAATGAAAATAAAATAATTTTAAATTTTAAGTTGATAAAGACTCCAATTTGTTGCGTAGAATATGTGATTTTACATGAATTGTGTCATTTTAAATATCAAAATCATAGTAAACAATTTTATAATCATATTAATGTCTTTATGCCAGATTGGAAAGAACGAAAAAAGATTTTAGATGAAGAATATGCGGGAATTATATAGGAGGTTAATTGAAGTGAATGGTAATAGTTTGGAATCAATACAAAAATTATTTAACGAAAAAATATTTAGAATACCAGATTATCAAAGAGGATATTCATGGAGTGAGCAACAGTTAACTGAATTTTGGGAAGATGTTTTAAATATTCCTTCTAATAGAGAACATTATACAGGAATGATATCTTTAAAAGAAATTAAAGATATATCAAATGTTGAAAAATGGAACGATATACAATGGCTTGTTAACAATAGAGGCTATAAAGTATATCATATCGTTGATGGACAACAAAGATTTACAACAATAATTATTTTAATAAATGAAATAATAAATTTTGTTACAAATCTTCCAGAAAATAAAAACAAAACAGATGAACAAATAAACTTAAATGATTTTACACTTAAAATGATAAAAGAAAATTATCTTGTTGTTTCTAAACCAAACTCTGAAGATATGTTAAAAAGCTATAAATTTGGATATGAAGTTGATAATCCAAGTTATAAATTTTTTAAAAATAAAATATTAGAATCAGAAATCGAAGGAGAAGTTGAAGAAACTTTTTATACGTTAAATTTACAACAAGCTAAAGATTTCTTTAAAAAATCTATTCAAGAACTATATACATTAAATAAAGATAATATAGAAGTTATTAATAGATTGTTTATAAATCTTACTCAAAAATTAAAATTTAATACTTATTATATTGAAGATGATTTTAATGTTTATATAGCTTTTGAAACAATGAATAATAGAGGAAAAAAACTTTCAAATTTGGAATTATTAAAAAATAGACTTATATATCTTACAACGTTATTTAAAGATGATGAAGATGTAAAAGGAAAAATAAGAGAAGATATAAACGATACTTGGAAAGAAATATACGGGTATTTAGGAAAAAATAAGTCAAGACCATTAAGTGACGATGAATTTTTGCAGGCTCATTGGACAATATACTTTGGTTATACAAGAACTAATAAAGAAAACTATACTAATTTCCTATTAAAAAAATACTTTACTCAAAAAAGAGTTATAGATGATATTTCTACAATTTCGGAAGAAATAGAAGAGATAGGAAATGATGATTATATTATTTCTGAAGATGAAGAGAAAAATGAAGAAGTAATAGAACAAAACTCTTTAAAAATTGAAGGGAAATTAAAACTTAAAGATATATCAAATTACATTAATAGTTTAAGACAACTTATTCCTTATTGGTATTATCTATATTTTCCAGAGCAATCAAATTTATCGGAAGAACTAAGATTATGGTTAGGAAAACTTAATAGAATAAGTTATGCTTATTTTAAGCCTTTAACGTGTGTTGTATTATCAAAAGATGATATTTCTAATCAAGATAAAGTTAAGTATTTACAATTGGTTGAAAGATGGATTTTCTTGTTGTTTAGATTATCTGGATATTTTGAAACATATAAAAATAGTAAATTTTATAATATGGCGAAAGATTTATATGTGGGAAATGTAACAATAGAAAATATTCAAAACGAATTAGATGATATCGATGTATTAAATAAAGATAGGGAAATATCGATAGATTCTCCTTTGTCAAAGATAACAAGATTGTTTAAAAATAATAATGGCTATTATTCGTGGAGTACAATTAGATATTTTCTTTATGAATATGAGCTGCACTTGAAAGGAAAAACAGGAACAGATATAAAATTGACACCGGAAGCTATATTCAAAAAAGATGAAAAAGATAAAATATCTGTAGAACACATATATCCTCAAAGTGGTGATAATGCTTACTGGTTAAAAAGATTTGGGAAATATACCGATGATTCTATTCACAACATCACTAACAGCATAGGAAATTTGCTTCCCTTATCAATGGCTATTAATAGTTCTTTCCAAAACGATTCTTTCCTAGATAAAAAGGAAGGAACAAATAATAGGGAAAGATGTTACAAAAATGGTTGCTATAGTGAAATGGAGGTTTCAACATATCTAGATTGGAATATAGAAACGATAAAAGAAAGAGGAATAGAATTACTTGATTTTATGGCAGAAAGATATAATTTTAAATTTGCAAATGAAAATGACAAAGCGAGAATGCTATTTTTGTCAGATATAAAAATAGATGAAAATAAAGTGGTAAAAATTCCAGAAGAAGATAATAAAAATGTTTTGGAAGAAGTATCTGAATTATCAAAAAATTCTGACAATAATGTAATGGAAATCTTTAAAGAATTGCATAAATATATTTTAAAACTAAATAATTCAATAAATTATTCAATAACTAAAAATTATATTAGCTACAGTTTAGGAAAATGTTTTGCTGAAATACATTTTAAAACAAATTTTATAAAAATTTTTATTATGGCGGGAGATTATTATGACCCCGAAAATAAAGTTGAAAAATTAGGAGAAAATTATAATTGGAGAAACAATAATAAGTTAGATGTATATTCTTTTGAAGAAATGGATTATATAAAAAATATAATAAAGCAAAGTTTTGACAAAACAATATAAAACATGGAGGTTTTGTATTATGAACATTTTCAAAGATTCTTACAAAATTGTAAGAGAGAATAACGATGAAATATATAAAGGATTTGGATTCAAGCATTTGTCTGATGCGACTCAATACTATGTGCATCCAAACAATCAATCGTATAGGAGAACGACAACACTTTGCCAATCAATTGGCGAAGGTGTAACTTTATTTTCACTTGTTTTAAGAAGTTTAATATCAAATGAAAATGAAATTTCGGGAGATTTTTTGGTAAATAGTGATAAATCAAAATTATATTTCAAAGTTGAATTTCCAGAGGATTGGAAGGATAATGGAATTATTGATAACAGAGTTGATCAAGCTATTGTGTTATTAGAAAATAATGAAATATACATAACCTTCTATGATAAAAATTTAAAGATGTTGCAAATAAAAAGTAAAGAACATTTTCAAAATGACAAATTTGTAGATATGTCATATTGTTATTTTGTTTCATTTGCTGCACTACTTGCAAGAGATGTGAGCAATGATGATGAATTTAGCAGAGTTGTTTTTGATTACGTAGATGATTTGGCAGCAGATACTTTTGTAAATATTCATGAAGATTTTTATCAAGCACATAAAATGGAAGATTACATTTTTGTGCCAAATAAAAAACTTCTTAATTATGATTTGAAGGAATTTGTTTCTTATAAAGATATTTATGAAGTTATAAGACAAAACAAGGATCAACTAAAAGAAAATTTAGATGTGATTGTTACAAAATTTGAAGATGGGATATTTACGGATGAACAAAAGCAGTTAATTCCAAGTTTAGGAGAAGAATTTGAACTTCCAGAACAGTTAAAACCAGTATGCAATGCGGTGGTAAATGGAGATTCAAAAACTGTTTTACTTCACGGCCCTGCGGGAACTGGTAAAACAATTTCTTGCAAGCTAATTTGTAGAGATATTGGACTTCCTATAATGGATACAGTAAATTGTACTGAGAATTTGGATGAATTTATTTTGGGCAAATTTGTTCCAGAAGGAGATAAAATAGTATTCAAAGAAAGTTTTGTAACTAAAGCAATAAGAGATGGTGGAGCAGTCGTATTTGAAGAAATAAATTTTGCTAAACCTGCATATTTAGCATTCTTGAATTCTTTGTTAGATGATAATGGATTTGTTAGATTAGACAATGGAGAAATTGTAAAAAGAAATCCTAATTTTAGATTTTTTGCAACTATGAATTTAGGATATTTTGGAACAAAAGAATTAAACCAAGCATTATATAATAGATTTAATACTATTGTTGAAGTTGCTTCGTTATCTGATATGGCAATCAAGAAAATGTTGGTAACAAGAGTTCCAGAATGTAAGGAACATGTTACTAAAATTTTGGGAGTGTACCATAAATTAAAAAATAAAATAGAGGCTGAAGAATTGGATATTGTTATTTCGCCTAGAAATCTTGAAAACTGGGCAAGACAAGCCAAATATGAGGGCTACTTGAAAGCTGCTGAAAAAACGATCATACCTATTGCAAAATGTGATCGAACACTTGAAAATGTAATTAGAGGTTTTTTGTTATTATACAAATGGAATTAGTTTGAAGGAGGTAAGGTTATTCTATGCAAAAAGAGGATAGAGAAATTTTAAAAATATTTCAAACTGAAGATAATAGAAAAATTGAAGAAGACTTTGCCTCAATACTTTCGGAAAAGCAAAATTTAAGATTGTTTTTTATAAATGAAAACCAAACATACACAGATGGAAAGAATATAGTTGTGGATCCTGCGAATGATGAGTTGTTTTGCGATTATATTGCATTAAAAAACACCGAAGAATTTTTGGGGCTTCCTCAAAGTTTTTCTAATGATCGATTTATTGCTTTGAAAATGATTACTAGAGCTCAAAATATACATGAAACATTGCATATAATTTATACTAATTTTCCGTTAGATTTATTAAAAGATCCTAGAGGAAATAGTAAATTTAATCAAATGATATTAAGCAGTATATCAAACATAATAGAAGATTGTTTTATTGAAGCTGCTGGAATTAGCGAGTTCGATAATATGGGTCTTTTTTTGACTTTTGGAAGGGTTTCAAGATTGTTTTCAACTACACCTGCTAAAGGAACAATTCAAAGAAAATTTGAAGAGTTCACCAAACCAGAAGAAGAGCAAGAAGAAAAACTTTCTAAAAAAGAATTCGATATCCAAAGAAGAATTAGTTTAATAATGGAATTACTTGACTATTTTGCTACAATGCTTTTATATCCTATGGTAAAACTTGAAGAACCTTCGGAAGAAATAAAAGAATATGTGGATAAAACAAAAGATTTATGGATTAGTGGAAGTGTTTGTGGTGATCCTAGCAAAAGGTATGAATATACAAGTAAAATTTTTGATATTATTGAACCTTTAATTCCGAAGATAAAGAATGAAGATGCTGAAAAGTATGAATATATAAAGAAATTTATTTCTGTTTTAATTGGAGATGAGAAAACTCATTCTGGAAAAAATATGTCTATAAATCAATTTGCATCTAAAGGACGAAAGGCAGTAATAACAAGAAAATTATTTACTGATTTAGATGGAAATAAGATTGATGACAATTATGCAGAGCAGTACATTTATGAACTAGCAAAATTTGAAGAAGACAAAAGGCAAAGTATAATGCAAGCTTCACAAGTAACTCAACATTGGGAGTATACAGGTGGAGATTTACAAACTAGTGCAATGCACAAAAATATAAAAATAAAAGTTACATATCCTAAGCCAAATGTAAATATGAAAAAGGCTTATGATAATATTTATAACAGATATAAACTTAATATAAATTCTTACAATTCTAAATTTAGTCAATTGCTAAAGGGAACGGTTGATTCGAAAGAAAATAAGTTTAGTTTCGGAACGGGAATAGAGTCGAGAAGATTAGGTGATTTGAAAAAGCGTTATTGGTATAGAAAAATTCAAGGAATAGATATGCCAGATATATCAATTTTATTTTTAATAGATGGCTCAGGTTCAATGGATGGTGCTAAAAACGAAAATGCGATTAAGTCTTTGGTGATACTTCACGAAGTATTATCTAAAAATGGCATTGAACATGCTATTGTTGAACATAGAGCTATATTTCAGGATTCATTGGTAAAACACAAAATATTAGTGGATTTCAATTATTCTAAAAACGACAAGTATAATATTTTGTTGTTAGATGCAAACGAAGGAACAAGAGAAGGGTTGTCTTTAATGTGGGCAAAAAAATATTTAGCGGAGCGTTCTCATGCGGAACACAAAGTAATCATTTGTATTTCTGATGGTTATCCTTGCCATATGGCAAATGCCAGCGATAATTATATGCCTCCTATTTCAATAAAAGATACGCATAATACAGCCAAAAAAATTGAAAAAGATGGAATAAGTGTTATTGGCGTTGCGTTAGAAGAAAGTAAGGGGAATACAGAGTGTTACCAAGCATTAAAGGAAGTTTATGATCGTGTTATAGATGTAGATGATATGAATCATTTGACAGCAAAATTGTTGAATTTAGTTTCGAAATTATTTTTGTAGGGTAGAGTTGCGATTTGAAATAGGCTTGAGGCTTTTCTTATGCAATTGAAAATCATTCTAATATTTCTGTTTGAAAAAACTTGACTATAATAATAAAGGAATAACAGATAAAAACACTTTAGAGAGAGTAACTAAATATTTATATGATAACATAGGAAATAGAACAAGCATGAAAAACATAAGTGACAATATTGAGGGACTCGAAAAGAATTGTTGCATATTTATTTAGTTCAATGGTATTTGCAACATATCATATTGCGATGATTGGTGGAGCATTTCCACCTTTAAATATTTTAAAGTATTATGTATTATGTAACAAATTAAAAAATACGATTAGAACTGGTTGGAAAGATTTGAATGTAGAAAGAACTAGATTAGAAAGTGTTGCAGAGCACATATTTGGTGTACAAATGTTAGCTATTGCAATGAAATCTGAATATGAGTACGATATAAATATTATGAAGGTAATATTTATGTTAGCAGTTCACGAATTGGAAGAAATATATATTGGAGATTTAACTCAATTTCAAGTTTCTAAAGAAGAAAAAAAGAAAATAGGGCATAAAGCAGTATCTAAAGTATTAGATAGTTTGCTTGATAAAAAGAAAATTGAGAATATAATATTAGAATTTGATGATAGAATAACAAACGAGGCCAAATTTGCATATCAATGTGATAAACTAGAATGTGACCTGCAATGTGGATTGTATGATGAGGAAAATTGCTTAGACTTGAATAATCAAAATTCCAATACTACTTTCAGAGATTACAGAGTTCAAAAGTTATCAAAAGATGAAATATCATGGCCAGAGATTTGGTTAAAGTTTGGACAAGAATCTTATAATTATGATAAAAACTTTACAAATGTGTTGAATTATGCTATAAATCATAATATTAAAGAATTCATTTAAAAGTATGGAGGTTAAATGTATGAAAAAATATGTATTATTGCTACTATTTACAAAAGATTTTAAAAAAATATTGTTAATAAAAAGGAATAAAAAGCCCTATGCTAACTTATATAATGGTATTGGGGGAAAAATTGAAAATAATGAAACAGTTATTGAGGCTACAATTCGTGAATGTAAAGAAGAAACTAACATACAGATTTCTGAACCAAAATTATTGGTAACTTGTACATATCCAAAATCAATTAATTCAGAAGAGGATAAAGAAATGGCAGTATTATATGATTGTGTTGATGAAGTAGATGTCAAAGAAAATTATGAAGGTAGTTTTGAATGGAAAAATATAGATTTTGCGTTAGACTTTAACAATAAACAAATTGCGGGATTATCTAATTTAGCTCAGTTTATTAAGGAAATCCTTGATATAGAAGAAATTGTAAAGTTTTATTAATTGACTTTTATGTAAAAATATTGTGTTATGTTAATATGTAGCGTTGATTTAACCTAATATTAATTAATGTGGAGGTAATCATTATGAAAGAGCGGAACAAAGTAGCAAATGTTTTTACAAACATTGCTCTAGAGTGGAATAATAAAGGTAGTCTTATAGCGAGTTGCATTGGACAGAAGAATCCATTTAAAACTGAGTATAAAAATTGGATTCGAAATGGTATGCGTATTTTAGATGTAGGATGTGGTGCTGGAAAGAATCTTTTCAAAATTGACTCTGAATATGACGATTGTGAATTGTACGGAATCGATATTAGCGAAAAAATGATTGAAATAGCCAAGCAAAATAGTGCTAATGCAAAGAATCATATTGTTTTTGCTAATATTGATTTTCTAGAGTTTAATTCGGAGGAAAAATATGATGTAATTATATTTAACTATGTATTACATCATATGGAAAAACCGCAACTTGCTGTTGAAAAAGCATACAATTTACTCAAGAACAATGGACTTATTATGCTAACAGTTCCTGGAACTGAATATCTAAAGGAAACATTTCCATATTGTCGGTGTGTCAACGATGATTCCATTGGTCGCTTTCCGAGAGAAAAAGTTGAAAATATGTTTGAAACTTTTGAGGTGGTGCAGTTGTTGTATAAGAAGTCAATGTTTTTAATGTGGTTTGATTCATATGAACAATATATGAAATATCTTAAAAGCATAGGAACTTATCAAAAGATTGTCAATTATTCTCAGAAGAAATGGAGTATGGAATTTGAACGCTTGGTTATGAATTCTTATCTGAATGCAAAATATATTACAGGTCACTATGATATGTATGTATATTTTAAGAAAGAATCATAACAGAAAATCTCACAGACATTGCCTGTGAGATTTTTCTATATAAATTGTAATTATTTTGAAAGGTAATCTCATCGACAAATTACAATTAGTATGTAGGAAAAAATAGTAATTTGTATAACTACTTGAAATTCCTACCTGATTAGTAGTATAATGGCTTTGTTGGAGGAATGAAAATATGAAAATATCTACAAAAGGAAGATACGCTTTACGAGTAATGATAGATTTAGCACTAAATAACAATGGAAAATATATATCTTTAAAAGATATTGCAGAAAGACAGGAAATATCAAATAAATATTTAGAGCAAATAATATCACTACTAAATAAAGCAGGGTATTTAGAAACTGCTAGAGGCAATACAGGAGGATATAAATTGGCAAAAGAACCAAAAGAATATATAGTTGGAGATATATTAAGAGCAACTGAGGGAGATTTAGCACCAATATATTGTTTAACAGAAAATGGCGAATGTGACAGACAAAAAGGTTGTAAAACATATTCTTTTTGGAAGGGATTAGATGATGTAATAAATGATTATATAGACAGTAAAACATTAGAAGATTTAATAAGGTAGAAGTCAAAATAAATGGCTTCTATTATTTTATTTTCAATTCCTATTGACATAGTAGGAAATAAGCTGTATAATTCCTACTAAAAGAATAGGAAAAAGGAGAACAATATGGAAAATATATATTTTGATAATGCAGCAACAA
>CAYZJZ010000017.1:0-14409 GCA_964478905.1 uncultured Eubacteriales bacterium | reverse complement strand
TTCTTCTAATCTTCCGGAAGAATTTGAAAAATTGCTTGCCAAATAGTTTCCAAATTGTTCTTTTTTGTTGAGGAAACGGGGATTATATCTATTTCTTCGGGAACGTTTAGTTCGTCTTGAATTACTTTACAGTAGTCCGGTACTTTGGTTATAGGTACTTTATCCGCTTTAGTTGGAACAATTATAAAGTTTAAACCGGAATTAATTAAATATTCATACATTAGTGCATCGTCTTTTGATGGTTTATGACGTATATCTACGAGCATCACTACAAGGGCGATGTTTTCTCTTGATCTTAAGTATGAATCTATTACTTTGCTGATTTTTTCGGATTTTTCTTTTCCCATAACTGAGAAAGAATAGCCTGGTAAATCGACAAAGTATAATTTTTGGTCTATGTTAAAGAAATTTATTTGTTGAGTTTTTCCAGGAGTTGAACCGACATACGCTAAATTTTTTCGATTTAGTAATGCGTTTAAAATTGAAGATTTTCCTACGTTAGAACGTCCAACAAATACGACTTCCGGTAAATTATCTGTTGGAAATTGGTTTTTATTTACGGCAGATAATATAAATTGTGAATTATGGATATTTAGTTTCATTTTTTACACCTTCCTTATTTAATAATTTTAACATGAAAGGAGAAAATATGGAAGAATTTTTTATGAAAGAAGCCATAAAAGAGGCGAAAAAGGCATATAAGAAAAAAGAAGTGCCAATTGGTGCGGTTATAGTTTATAGGAATAAAATAATTGCCCGTGGATATAATTTAAGAGAAAAGAAAAACAACGCTTTGCTTCATGCTGAAATTATTGCAATAAATAAAGCTTGTAAAAAGCTTAAATCTTGGAGACTTTCTGAATGTGATTTATATGTGACTGTTGAGCCTTGCCCGATGTGTGCAGGGGCGATTATACAATCAAGAATAAAAAATGTTTTTTTTGGTGCTAAAGATTATAAAGGCGGTTGCAGTGGTTCTAAGGTTAATTTGTTTCAAAAAGGATTATTTAATCACGATGTAAATGTTAAAGGAAGTGTCTTAGAAAGCGAGTGTGCTAAACTTTTAAAAGACTTTTTTTACGAGCTTAGAAAAGTTGACAAGTGAAAAAATTTATAATAAAATCTAGAATGTTAGGAGAGTGGAAAATGAATAAGCGTTCTAAGAAAAAAAGATTAAAACGAATAATAAAAGCTACTTCTTTTGCGATTGCTATGACTGCATTTTCTGCTGCTGTTTATGCGACTCAATTGAAAGAAGTAAATATTAATTACTTAGGTGATAACATATCTTTTAAAACTCTTGCTGGGACTGTTGCCGGAGCTTTGAAGGAGCAAAATATAGAGCTAAAAGAAGGGGAAAATTTATCGACTTCATTGGACAGTAAATTATATAGAAATAATATGATAACTATTGATAAGCCTGTTATTATTGCTATGGCTGAACCGGCTGTTGAAAGTACGGAAGATGTGACTAATGTGGAGGAGACTAAAGAACCGGAACCGGTAAAGGTAGAAGAACCAAAGAAAGAAGAAGTTAAGCCTAAAGCTACTACTAAGCCTGCTGATACGAGCAATGCTACATCGAGAGGTAATGTAAGAACTACTTGGGGCCCTGATGTAAATGAGGTTGAAGAGGGCGTTTTAGAGACTTCAGATGGTAAAATAATAGAGTATACCGATGTTATTCAGCTTGAGGCTACTGCTTATTGTGCTTGTTATGATTGTTGCGGAAAGTATCCGGGTAATAAATGGTATGGAATAACTGCTACCGGAACAAGGGCTAAGGTTGGAACTATTGCGGTAGATCCTAAAGTAATTCCGTTGGGAACCGAAGTTTATATCGAAGGACTTGGCGGTGCGAAAAATTATGGATTTGCTACTGCTGAAGATACCGGTGGAGCGATTAAAGGTAAGATAATTGACTTGTATTTCAATACCCATAAAGAAACTGTAAATTGGGGAAGACAACAAGTTAATGTGTATATATTAAAAGAACAGTAAAAAATAAACTGTAAAAAACTCGTTTATCATTTAAATAACGTATTGTACTAAGCGAAACAAAAATTGTTTTAAATTAACTCTATAATTTTTGTTAAGTGAGGTACAACACATTATGAACTTTATGAGTTTTTTACAGTTTATTTTTAATCTAGTTGGTATAAATTATTTGCTTTTATATAATCTATTACTTCTTTAGGCAATGAATAGTTTAATTCTTTGCCTTTTTTTATTTCTTCACGAATATGAGATGAGCTTAGACTGCTATAAATTTTATTGTTTGCAAAAACAATGTTATTTCTGTATTTTTCAAGTCCCGGCAAGTTGTTTAGTATTTCGTAAAAATCGTCATTTCCACGTTTATATACTAAAAAAGAATAATGGGTAAGCAAATAGTCAAGGTTAGCCCAAGTGTTTAGCGTTTTTAATGAGTCCGTTCCGATTATAAAATATAGTTCTGAATTCGGATATAAAGAGGAAAGTTTATCTAATGTTTGAAAAGCTTTTAATTGTTCATTTTCTTCGATTTCAATTCTTGATACTTCAAATTTTTTGTTGGTATTGCAAACTTTCTTTAACATATTAAATCTATGTTCGGCAGAAATTAGCCCATCTTTTTTATATTTATCTCCAACAGGGACAAATATTATTTTTTTAAAATCATCGTTATTATTTAGTATTTCTTCTGCTACTGAAAAGTGGAAGTTATGAGGTGGATTAAATGCACCGCCAAAAACACCTATTTTATTCATATTTTTTCCTCACTTTGCTAAAAAAATTACAACAATGCTATTTTAACGTAAAATAGTAGAAAAAGCTAGTTGAAAAATTAAAATAATTGTGTAAAAATATAAGTGTTGGGGGGATTAAAATGAAAAAACGTATGATTATTGTAAGTTGCTTGGTGGTAATACTTGTTATGGCAATTTTTACTTATGTACATACATTTAAAGAAAGAACTTCCGCAACGCCAGTAGATGATGAAGTACTTATTTCTGAAGAAGAAAATAAATCGGAAGAAATAGTTTATAAAGAGCCTTTGGTAAAATATGAAGGACCTGTTCATCATGTGTTTTTTCATAGCCTGATTGCGTATACAAATTTGGCTTTTGATGGAGATAGCAGAGCAAATGGATATAATTATTGGATGACTACTGCTAGTGAATTTGAAAAGATGCTTCCTGAATTATTGGAACGTGGATATATGTTATATGATATAGAGGAATTAATTGAGCAGGATTCGGAAGACCCTACAAAAATAAAGAAAAAAGATATTTATTTACCTGAAGGAAGAAAGCCTCTTGTAATATCTATTGATGATGTTAACTATTATGAATATATGAAACCTGATGGCTTTGCTGAAAAACTTGTTTTAGATGTTGACGGTAGAGTAGCTAACGAAATAAAAAATGAAAACGGTGAATATGTTATATCTAGGAAAGCAGATGTGATGCCGATTTTAGACGATTTTGTAATGGAGCATCCTGAGTTTTCATTTAATGGTGCTAAAGGAGTAATTGCTCTTACAGGCTACCAAGGTGCTTTAGGTTATAGAATTACCGATTTAGAAGGGGAAGAATTAGAAATTGCCATAGATGAGGCTACAAAGGTTGCCGATAAATTAAAAGAAGGCGGATGGAGATTTGCGTGTCATAGTTATACTCATAATCAGTATTTTAAGAATTATACTGTAACTATGGCCCAATTAAAATATGATACAGAACGTTGGAAAAAATATATTGCACCGGTTGTTGGAGATACGAATATCTATATTTCTCCGTTTGGTGTAAGATTTAAAACTAACGATGAAAGATACAGATATTTGGTTGATGAAGGATTTAATATATTCTGCCCGGTGCAAAAACAGCCTGAACTTAGCTTACATGACGGAGATAATTTGATTATGACTAGATTTAATTTAGATGGATATTCTATGTTTAATCGAAGTGAGTATATAGATGATACTTATTTTAATGTAGAAAATGTTATAGATAAGTCTAGACCTAAGCTTAAATAGGTTTAATCGGAAAGTATTTTGATTACTCCGCAACCTATTCTTTTGCCGGAATTTCCGGCAGGTTCGGTTATGTAATCGTCCGGACTTTGATGTATTATTACTGCTTTATTTACTACATCGAATACAGAAAATCTATTTGTATAAAAGCACATTCTTGAGTATCCGTTATTCGAGAATATAACCGGGAAGTCTCCGGATTGATTTCCGTGTGGAGAATTGTCGGGATTATAATGCTCTCCGGCTGAGGTATATGGGGTGATTGGATCTTCTATTTCACAACTCCCCGTTACATGTAGATGGAAACCGTGTGGACCGATTTGAGGCGATGTGTCTGTTGCTTGTTGATAAGCCGGAAGTCCGGTTACTTCGATACATACCTCTACGCCACCCGGAATATCTCGAAAGATAACTTTGCCTTTTAAATTTGGCGCATAGTCACTACCTAAAATTTGTGCATATGCCATCATAATATTATTACCTCCTTATATTAATTCAGTTTATATAATATTATGAAATCTAAGTTAAAAAAGTGTGAAAATGCTTTATTATTTTTTTTTAATATGATAGAATGTGAAAGAAGAAAATGGGGTGAGAGCTAAGTGAATAACAAAAGAAATATGAAAGGATTTGACCCTTTTATGCCTGTAAGATTTTCCGAAGTCGGTAAGAGTAGAGCGAATGAGAATATTGATATAACTTCTTCGAATTTTATTGACAACTCTTTTAATTTTGTTGCGGCGTCTGATAATTTTAAAATTGATATGCCATCTGTTAAAAAAGGCTTGGTTGTTTTACTTACAAAAAAGGCTATTGGAACTGAAAATGCGCTAGGAATTAAACTTATGAATGATTTTGTTATTTCGCTTTCTGATTTGGTAAAGTTACCTCAATATGTTATTATGATGAATGAGGCTGTTTATTTATTGAATAATGAAAATGTTAAAGATAGTATTATTAAAATGCAAAAATACGGTGTTAGATTTTTAGTTTCTAAAGAATCTGTTGAATGTTTTGGTATTTTAGGAAACGTAAAAGGAATAAAACAAGTTACTTTAGCGGATATTACGGAAAAGATAACGTATTCTGAACATCTTATAAATATGTAAGGACCGGTTATGTATTTATTAAAGTGCTTGTGATATAAAAGGAGGAAAAATAATAATGGAAAATGAAAAAAACGAGCAAGTTGAAAAGAAGGGGAAAAGTGTGTGGGCTGAAATTTTGGATTGGACATATTGTATTGCTTTAGCAGTTATTATAACACTGCTTGTAAAAAATCTTGTTTTTAGTACGACTATTGTTAGAAAAGAATCTATGGTTCCAACATTACAAGACGGAAACATATTGGTTGTAAATAGAATTGCACAAGTTACAAAACAGCCTTTAGAAAGAGGAGATATTGTTGTTATAGAAGCTCCGCAAGGCGTAAAGACGGGGACTAATTTTGCTTATTATAAAGATGATTCTTTTATGGAGAAAATCGGAAAACTGTTTAAGAAAACTTTATATATTAAAAGAGTAATTGGACTTCCCGGCGAACATTTGGTAATAGATGGTGATGATATTTATATAAACGGCGAAAAGTTAGAGGAAGATTATACAAATCCTGATAGAGAGATTTATCCGCCTGATTATGATCAAGACATAGAGATCCCGGAAGGATATGTATTCTGTGTTGGAGATAATAGAGATAGAAGTATGGATTCAAGGAGCTTCGGCTTGATACCGATTTCTAAAGTAGAAGGTAAAGCTAATTTTAGATTATATCCATTTGACAAATTTGGAAATATAGATTAAAATATTGCAATATACGACATTTTATGATAAAATTTTAGAAGCGAATTTAATTTTGTTGGAGGTACTATAATGAAAAAGGTCGAAGTAGAGAGATTAGTTAGTAAAGCTTTAATTATAACCGGAGTAGTTTTGTGTGTGATGTTTGGAATGTGGTTGATTCAACAAAGTTACTTTGGATATTTTGATTATACATTGGCTGCTAAGATGCCAACAGTTATGATTGTACTTAGTGCTTTATTTGCAATAGGTGCTGTGGCGCTTATTGTTTTGGGAACTGCTAAGAATACTAAATTTTATAAAGGTGCAAGCCTTCTTGCGGCTCTTGCGATTTTGCTTATGCTTGTAAAAATTAATTATGAGATAAAAGCGTTAGAGTTTGCAATCGGTGGAACTCTTATTAAGTTTTTCCCGCTTGTGTTGGCTTTGTTACTATTAGTTGCTTTAGTTTATTGGACAGTTACAATTGTTAAAATTGTTAGAAACTAGGGAAGAGGCTGTTATATATGATAAAGAGTATGACGGGTTTTGGCCGTGGTGAATTGTCTTGTTCCGGACGTGAGTACGTTGTTGAGGTTAAGACAGTTAATCATAGATATCTTGATATAAGTGTAAGACTTCCAAGACAGTTTGCTTTCTTTGAGGATTTTGCAAGGAAAGTTGTAGCTAAAACTATTTCTAGAGGAAAAGTTGATATAAATATTCAAGTTAATTCTTTTGGGGATAAGGATAAAAGCGTTTCTTTTGATGAAGAACTTTTGAAAACTTATTTAGCTGAAGCTAATGTGTTGGAAGAAAAGTTTAATATAAAGAATGATTTAACTTTTTGTAATGCGTTACAATTGCCTGAAATAATTAAGGTTTCGGGTAACCAAAATGAAGAAGAATTGCTTTCTGAGTTTGAGAGAGTGTTAAGTTCAGCTTTGGATAATTTAAAAACTATGCGTCAAGAAGAAGGCGCTCACTTAGCTATGGATATTACTAAAAAATGTGAAGGACTTAGTAAGATATTTAAAAATGTTGAGGATAGAAGTAAAGATGTTGTTACAGAATATAGAGAGAAGCTAAATGAGAGAATAAAAGAACTCCTTCAAGATGCTAGTGCTATTGATGAAACAAGGCTGGCTATGGAAGTGGCAGTTTTTGCTGATAAGTCTAGTATTGATGAAGAAATAGTTCGCTTTAAGAGTCATATAAAGCAATTATTAAAAACTCTTGAACTTGAAGAACCAATAGGAAAGAAATTAGATTTTATAGTTCAGGAAATGAACAGAGAAGTTAACACAATTGGTTCTAAAGCTAATAATTTAGATATTACTAATTCTGTGATAGAGCTAAAAAATGAGATTGAGAAGATAAGAGAACAGATACAAAATATAGAGTAATGGAGGAGAAATGATTTGAAACTTATTAATATTGGTTTTGGAAATATTGTTTCGGCGACTCGTGTTATTGCGATTGTTAGTCCGGAATCTGCTCCGATAAAGCGAATTATTCAAGAGGCTCGTGATTCTAGTATCTTAATTGATGCAACTTATGGAAGAAAAACAAGAGCGGTTATTATTGCTGATAGTGGTCATGTAATATTGTCTGCGGTTCAACCTGAAACAGTTGCTAATAGATTAAGCGACAAGGAAGACGAGGAGATGGAAGACGAGATAAGTGAAGATTAATTTATATGTTATGAAAGGATATGATTAAAATGTTGGTACAACCACCTATTAATGAACTATTAGAAAAAACTGATAGTAGGTATACTTTAGTAATTGAGGCTGCAAAGCGTGCAAGACAAATTGCTCAAGGTGATGAGCCTCTAGTTGAATGTTCTTCTAAAAATCCTGTAACTATTGCGGCAAATGAGATATTACAAGATAAAGTTACTTATACTAAAGCTGAAGAAAATGATGAAGACTAAAATTATTAAGATTTAGGGGTGTAGATATGAGTACAAAAATAGCAATATCCGGGGATTTAGGCAGTGGCAAGAGTACAATTGGTAAGATATTTGAGGAAAAAATGGGATTTAAGTTCCATTCCGGTGGGTCTATATTTAGATTGCTGGCGAGTAAATATAATATGACTCCTACTGAGTTTAGTAAGTATTCTGAGATACATCCTGAAGTTGATGAGGAAATAGACGGAGAGCTTATAAAGATTTCTGCCGTTGATGAGGATATGGCTATTGATTCAAGAATGGCTTGGCATTTTGTTGACGGTTCTTTTAAACTTCATCTTTTAGTTGATACGGAAGTTGCGGCTAAACGTATAATGGATGAAAATAGAGGTAGCGAAAAATACCGTACTTTAGAGGAAGCTGTTGAGAAGATTAAAGCCAGAAAGTCCAGTGAAAATAAGCGTTATACCGAAAAGTATAATGTAAATCCGGACGATCTTAATAATTATGATTTGGTTGTTGATACTACTTATGCTACTCCTGAAGAAATTTGTGAGTTGATTAGTAAGTATCTTAATGAATGGAAGAATGGAAATAATAATTTCGCTAAAATTTGGACAAAGAAATCCGGAGTTTGGGCGAATATATAAAGGAGTATAGATATTTTGATTGCTGAAGTTGTTATAAATTCACCGGCACGTGGACTTGGTAGAGTTTTTGATTACAAAGTTAATGAAGATATGATAGGCACTGTTACAGTTGGTCAAATGGTAACAGTGCCTTTTGGGTTGGGGAATAGAATTGAAACAGCTTTTATTGTTAAGTTGAAAGAGAAAAGTGATTTTAAAAGATTAAAAGCGATTTCTAAAGTTATAGATATGGGATTTGTGTTGGGGGAAAAAGAATTTGAACTTGCGAGTTGGATTTCAAAAACGTATTTTTGTAATTTAGGGGTTGTACTTAATCTTTTTTTTGTAGATAAAGTTAAGGCTAGAAAAGAAAAAGAATTGAATTTTGAGCCTACTTTTGACTTTAATCCTACTATTGAACAAAAAAATGCAATTGATATACTAACATCTACTATTGGAGAGAACGGGCTAAAGGAGTTTTTATTATATGGCGTTACAGGTTCCGGTAAAACAGAAGTTTACATTCAAGTTATTAGAAACTTTATCGATAGAGGATATGGTGCGATAGTATTAGTTCCGGAAATTTCTTTAACACCTCAAACGGTAAGAAGGTTTGTTGAAAGGCTTGGAGATAAGGTTGCTGTTTTTCATAGTCGGCTGAGTAAAGGCGAGAAATATTTAGAATGGGAAAAAGTTAATTTAGGTAAAGCTAAAGTTGTTGTTGGAGCTAGATCTGCTTTGTTTACTCCTGTTAAAAATTTAGGAATTGTTATTATTGATGAGGAACATGATAGCAGTTATAAATCAGGGCAATCTCCTTACTATCATTCAAGGAATGTTGCAGAGAAGCTATGTGAATTAAATAATGCAACTTTAGTTTTAGGCAGTGCTACTCCGGATATTTCTACATATTACAGGGCTATAAATGGCGAAATTGGGTTGATTGAATTAAAAAACAGAACTAATAATAAACAGTTGCCTGATACTACAATTGTTGATATGAGAGAGGAACTTGTTGCCGGAAATAAGACTATTTTTAGCAAAAGACTATATGATGAAATTAAAGAAAATTTAAAGCGTAAGGAACAAACTATTTTGTTTTTAAATAGACGTGGTTATTCTACATTTGTTAGTTGTAGGAAGTGTGGATTTGTTGCGAAGTGTAGAAACTGCAACATTGCACTTACTTACCATATGGATACTAATAGCTTGGAATGTCATTATTGTGGCGCTAAGTTTAAAAATCCTGAAGTTTGTCCTGTGTGTCATGAAAAATATATTAAATATTTTGGAATTGGTACTCAAAAAATTGAGAATGCTGTAAGGAGTATTTTTCCGGAAGCTTCTGTTATTCGTATGGATTTAGATACTACAACTCGAAAAGACGCTCACGAACAAATTTTAGCTAAGTTTAGAGATGAAGGTATAGATATTTTAATTGGTACACAAATGATTGCAAAAGGACATGATTTCCCAAATGTTACGTTAGTGGGGGTTATGGCGGCTGATACGTCGCTTAATACTAATGATTTTTACTCGGCTGAAAGAACATTTAGCTTGCTTACTCAAGTTTCAGGAAGAGCTGGACGTGCGGAAAAGAATGGAAGAGTCATAGTTCAAACGTATGAGTGCAATAATTATAGCATTGTTGCGGCTAAGGACCATAATTACGAGGAATTTTACCGCCAAGAGATAATGCTGAGGGAACAGCTTAATTATCCGCCGTTTTGCGATATTATACTTATTAATATTTCGGGTGAGAATGAAAATAAGGTAATTGAAGACAGTAGGGTAATTCGTGAAGTATTTGAGGAAAACTTAAAAGAAAAGAGTGGGATTTCTATACTAAAAGAAGTTCCTGCGCCGATTTCTAAGATTAAAAATAAGTATAGATTTAGAATAATTATAAAAAGCTTAAGAGAGGTAAATATAAGTGAGGAGATTAATTTAGCTTTAGATAGCGATAAGCTAGACGAGGTGACTTCGGAGTTTACTGTTGATTTTAATCCTGTTTCGTTTAATTAAACAGTAAAGTTTTGAGTTAAATTGCTAAATTTAATGGGGAAGGAGGAAATAGTTTGAATAAATTTCAAAGCTTTTGTTATAATTCACTTAAAATTTTTATAGGGATTGCACTGATTTTGATATTGATAAGTGGGTTTGAAAAAATAAATTTCGGAGTAAATAGTGATTTCGATTTTATGCTTTTATTTTTGATTGGAATTTTTGGAATAGGTGGATTTATTATAATAAATTTAAACATAAATACAAAATTAAAGATGTGTTTTTTATTGATAATAGCGTTATTGCTTAGATTATGGTGGATTTTTAATGTAAACAGTGTACCGGTTTCTGATTTTAATACTATGTATTTAGCGGCTAAAGAGTTGCTAAAAGGTAATTATGAAATATTTAGAGACTTTGGATATTTAGCCAGATTTCCTCATTTGGTTTGCACATCGCTTTATATGGCTCTTATGATAATTATTTTCCCCGTATCACATTTATTTGCAATAAAGATAGTAAATATTGTTTTGTCTGTGATTTCATTAATTTTATTATATAAATTATCCGATTATTTTTTGAGACACGAAAAAGTAAAACTTGGAATTATACTTTTGGGAGCTTTATTTCCTGCCTTTATTGCTTATTCCTCGACTTACTGTACAGAAAACATTGCTATTCCGCTTTTTTTAGGTACATTGCTACTGTTTATGGATGCACAAAAGACTAATGATATTGGGAAATGGATACTATGTGGAATAGTGCTTTCTTTAAGTAATCTTTTTAGAGCTGTAGGAATTGTATTTTTAATTGCGTTTATTATCTTTATTTTTGTCTTTACAAATGAAAAAAAGTTTAGAAATGTTACTGCTTTGACTTTTTCAATGATAATTACATCGGCGACTGTTAGTTTATTTTTAATATCTGTTGGAGTAATCCAAAGGCCACTTTGGAGTGGAAGTGAGCCATCGTTTGCAACGCTGATGCTAAAGGGAACTAACGTTGAAAATGGCGGAAGATGGAATTTAGAAGATGCACAATTTGTAGATGCTAATTTAGGAAATAAAGATTTAGCTAAAATGTGTATAGAAAAGGCTACTCATAGGATTTCTAAGTTATCTGTGAAAGAGAAAATTTTATTTTTCGGTCAGAAATTTATTTCACAATGGTCTGTTGGAGATTTTAGTGGAACTTACTGGGCTTTTTTAGATAGCGGGACTGAGCTAAAATATGTATTACCGCCTGTATTTCAAGTAATTTTTATAATTACGATATTTTTGGGATTTTTGTCATTGCTTTCGAAAGAAAAATTAAAAAATTCGGCTATATTATATATTTTATTGTGTGGATTTGGAATTGTATTTATGATACTTGAAACTCAATCAAGGTATTCATATATTTGCTCATGGATATTTGTGATTTTGGCTGTATCCGGGATAGAATATATAATAAAATTAAGCGGGAGAGTGAAAAATGCTAAGTTTTTTTCAAGAAATAATAAGAGAACATAAAAAAATACTTTTTTGTTTTTTTGCAATATTTCCATTTTTAATAGCAGATGTTGTACTCAGGTATAGCTTAAATCCTGTGATGTTAAATCAACTTAGATATAATGCAATTCCTGTGTTGTTTAGTCTTTTTTGGATAATATTGCTTGTATATTTTTGTTGGGGAGTCTTACCGGAAAAAGTAGGGAAAATAGTTTATTTGGTAATAGTAAATTTGTTTGGTGCTTGGTTTTTTGCCAATTACTTGTGTTTTAAAATGCTTTCGAGGTTTCTATGGCTTGAAGATATTTTTTTAGCCAGCGAAGCATCAGACTATATAACTTCCGCTCTTACATATATAAATTTTAAGACGGTTATAGGAATAATAGTTTACTTATTGTCTGTGATTATTGCATATAGAATGTGGGAAAGACCTGAATTTAATAATAAATATTTAAGATATATTCCATTAGATATTTGTATTTTGGGAATTATTTGTGTTCAAGTTTTTATGAACATAAATATAAAAAAAGATAAGGCAGTAGGAGCTTGGGAAGTTTGGGAAAAACCTACTCTTGTGTATGATAAATTTCAGGATTCAAATAAGTCTCTTAGTGTAGCAGGTTTTTATCAATATACATTAAAAAATTTTTATCGTATGGTAACTAAGTCTAAACTTTCATTGACTGATGAACAGACTGTTATAGATTATTTTGAAAATAAAGTTATAAAAGATAATGAAATGACAGGAATTTTAAAGGACAAAAATGTGATTTTTGTATTAATGGAAAGTATGGACGATTGGATAATTAGTGAAAAATATACTCCGACTATTAAATATATGATGGATAACGGAATAAATTTTGCAAATCATTATATGCCAAATGTTGGGATGGGCTATACGTTTAATGCTGAATTTGCTGCGAATACCGGATATTATTGTCCTTCTTCGGAGTCGTCAGCCTCAATTTTTACAAAAAATGCTTTCCCTTATTCTCTTGGAAATGTTTTAAAAAATCTCGGATATAGAACTATGTCGTTTCATTATAATTCAAAAGACTTTTACAATAGAGAGTCTATGCATAAGCGTTTTGGATATGATAAGTATGTTTCTTTTATGAAATATCTTTCGATAGAAAAGTGTATTCAGGATTCGGAATCCGTAAAAAGTGATGAACTTTATGATATGATGACAAAAACTGAAAATGGGGAAAAATTTTTGGATTTTATTATAACTTATTCAGCACATTTTCCTTACAACATTGAAGATAATAAATTAAAAGGAGCAAAAGAAAATTATCCGTGGTTAATAGACGAAAGTATGAATGAGGAATTAAATAATCTCTATTTACTTGCTCATGATACTGATGAGTTTTTTAGGATTTTATTAGAAAAGCTAAAAAATGATAACCTTTTGGAAGATACTGTTATTATAGGATTTACGGACCATTATGCCTATGGTATACAAGATACTGAAGTACTTAAAGAAATGACTATAAATAACGGTAGTGAGATTTTTGAAAAAGTACCGTTCTTTATTTACTCACCGGAAATAGAAGCTACTAAAGTTGAAAAAGTTACAAGTTCTATTGATATTATGCCGACACTTGCTAATTTATTCGGAATAGAAGATAGACGGTATTATGTCGGTAATGATGCTTTTAATGAAGAATATGACGGACTTGTATATTTTCCTGACGGAAAATGGTACGACGGAAACATATTATTTAATCCGGAAGGAAATTATGAATATACAGATGAAGAAAAACAATATATAATTACTGTTAACCAAGGACTGGAAAATATAAAGAGCATTAATGATTATGTAATTTCTACTAATTATTTTGCAAGACATTCAAAATAGAATCGTAACGAAAAATGTCAACTATTTCATATTATGAAGTAGTTGACATTTTTTGCGAGGTGAAGAAAAATTATTACAAATATTATTATTTTAGGGATAGTTTTAAGCATAGACGCTATATCTGTGGGAATGGCGTATGGATTAAATAATACGAAAGTTCCGACAATTTCAAAGATAGTTATATTTACTTTGTCTGTAATATATACGAGTGTTGCAATATTAATTGGAAATCAATTAAAAAATATTTTGCCGGAAAGTATTATAAAAATAGTCGGCAGTTTTATTTTATTTTTGATAGGTGTAAATATGCTTACTAAAGCTAATGATGATGGGAAGAAAAATGGTCACGTTGAAAGTGATATAGATAATTCGGGAATTATAGATATAAAAGAATCTGTTTTACTTAGCAGTACATTATCAATAGATGCATTTGCCACCGGTGCTACATTTATTGAGGTTGGGAGTTTCCTTTTTCCGTTTTTTGTCGGTGCATTTCAATTAATTTTTTTAACTTTTGGAATGCGATTTGGTAGGTATTTTAACGAAAAAAGCAGAATTAAGGAGAAAAATATGACGATTATTTCCGGTGCAATAATTATTGTGTTTTCACTTGTTAAGTTGATTTAAACAGTTGACAAAATGCTGTAAACTATATATAATAATGCGGTAGGTTAATTTTTCATAAACTAAAATAATTTTTTTAGGAGGAAGTATTATGAATA
>CAYZJZ010000016.1:0-15091 GCA_964478905.1 uncultured Eubacteriales bacterium | reverse complement strand
TCACTTTTACAATTTTACGGTTTATTCTATCACATTAATTTATTTTGGTCAATATATAAATTTCAGCCAAAATGGCTGAAACATTACTGTTTATTTTCTTCTAAAACTAAATATAATAAGTCCAAACGAAACTATTGCTAAGACAATAGAAAGTACCATAGAAATTTTTACATTAAATAGCATCAAGCTGTCTGCTCTAATCCATTCAACACAACTTCTTAAAATACCATATAATAAGAAATACCAACCTGTTTTTTCTCCGGGAAATCTCCTTTTGGTAACCATAAGTACAATAAAAATTATCAAAAGTCCAAGAGACTCATATAAAAACGTAGGATGAACCGAAATATACTCTCCGGTCTTCTTTAATATCTCCATTCTAAAGAAATTGTTTGTCTCAATACCGTAAGCTTCACGATTAACAAAATTTCCCCATCTACCTATCGCTTGTCCTAAAGCTAACAAAGGAACTGAATAGTCCATTAAATCAAAGAACTTAATTTTTTTAACTTTGCAATAAATAATTCCCGTAACAACAGCACCTATTATTCCTCCGTATATCGCAAGACCGCCTTCCCAAATTTTAAATACGGAAAGCAAATCATCCTTATAAGTCTCCCAAGAAAACACAACATAATAAAGTCTTGCAAATATTACTCCAATAGGTATTGCCCATAATACAAATTCTTCGACATCTTCGTATTTAATACCGTATTTTCCGTCTAATCTTTTAGCGATAATTAACCCTATAATTATCGCCAAAGCTATAATTATACCATACCAATACACACTAATATTTCCAATAGTAAAAGCAACAGAATTTATATTAAAGTATAATCCCAAAGAAGGAAAACCTACATTATACATTAGTATCCCTCCTTTGGGTAAAGTCCTCAGCCTTTACAGGATTTTTTGCTAAAAAACTCCCAATACCAGGACTATACCAGTGAAACTCTTTTTCATTTTCCACCTCTTCATTTTTAGGCTTTTGAGGGACTGAATCATATCTAATTATTCTATTAGGCTTTTCAGTCTTAATAACCTCACTACTAATCTCAATACCCAAATTTGTATTTTCCATATACGCCTTTACCTCTGTTCTCATTTGTAATTACTTAACTAAAGCCATTGTTTCCTTAGCAATCATTAATTCTTCGTTTGTAGGAATAACAAATACCTTAACCTTACTATTCTTACCTGTTATATCAACTTGTTTTCCCTTCACATTATTCTTCTCAACATCAATTTCAATTCCTAAATTCTCTAATCCTTCAACTGATAATCTTCTTACATCGTAATCATTTTCACCAATTCCGGCAGTAAACACAATAGCATCAGCACCGTTTAATACAGCCATATAAGCTCCAATGTATCTCTTTACTTGGTAAGTAAACATATCAAGTGCAAGTTTAGCTCTCTTATTACCTTTATCAGCAGCTTCCCATAAATCTCTAAAGTCACTGCTTACTCCGGAAATACCTTGCATTCCGCATTTTTTATTCATAAAGCTATTTAATTCTTCTTGCTTGATTCCACAATTCTCCATTATATAAGGAATAATAGCCGGGTCAATTGAACCGCATCTTGTTCCCATCATCAAACCGTCAAGTGGAGTAAATCCCATAGTTGTATCAACTGATTTTCCACCATCTACTGCTGTAATACTTGAACCATTTCCTAAATGACAAATAATAAGCTTTGTATCTTCCGGTTTCTTTCCAAGCCATTCAGCAGCTTTTATAGAAACATATTTATGAGAAGTTCCGTGAGCACCATATTTTCTTACCTTATTTTCTTCATACATTTCATAAGGTAAACCGTACATAAACGCTTTATCTGGCATTGTTTGGTGGAAAGATGTATCAAATACAGCAACCATAGGAACACCAGGCAAAGCCTCTGCACACATTCTTATTCCTAAAACGTGAGCTTTATTGTGTAAAGGTGCTAAAACAGCTAAATCATCAATTTGTTTTGTTACTTCCTCATTTATAAGTGTAGCACCCTTAAATATACTTCCACCTTGTACAACTCTGTGACCAACAGCATTAATTTCATCTAGAGACGAAATTACGCCAACTTTTTCATCTGTTAAAGACGCTAAAACAGACTTCATAGCCTCAGAATGAGTAGGTAAAGGATTAGTATAAGTAACCTCTACTCCTGCTGCTGTCTTATGTTTATGGAAAGAATCATTTAATCCGATTTTTTCACAATTTCCCTTTGCCATTACTTCTTCATTCTCCATATTAATCAATTGATACTTAAGAGAAGAACTACCACAATTAATAACTAAAATTTTCATTTAAATTTCCCCTTTATACATTATTTTACAACCACATTAAAAATTCTGCCTTTTACAAAAATAACTTTAACTACTTCTTTTCCAGCCAAATACTCAGCAATTACACTGTCTTTTTTAGCTATTTCCATTATTTCGTCTTGACCGGCATCATTTTTTACCTTTACCACTCCACGTAGTTTTCCATTTACTTGAACCGGAACTTCTATCTCATCTTCTATTAACTTACTTGCATCAAATTCAGGCCATTTTTGCTCATGAATATATCCTCCAAAATTATTGCTAAACCAAATTTCCTCAGTAATATGCGGAGCCATAGGATTTAACAAAATTAAGAATACTTTCATATCTCCACGAGTTATGCTTCCCTTTGCATAAAATGTATTTAGTAAAGACATAAGCGATGCAATTGCTGTATTAAATTTCATTCTTTCTATATCTTCGCTTACTTTTTGAATTGTCATATGAATATCTTTTTCTAGCTCTTTACTAACTTCATCAGATTCAGTCATAAATTCTTGACATTTCCAAACTCTGTCTAAGAATTTCCTACAACCTGTAACACCTTTATTAGACCAAGGCGCAGCTTGTGAAAAATCTCCCATAAACATTTCATATACACGCATCGTGTCTGTACCATATTCATTTATTATATCATCAGGATTAATTACATTTCCACGTGATTTAGACATCTTCTCGTTATTTTCGCCTAAAATCATACCTTGAGATGTTCTCTTTTGATACGGTTCTTTTGTTGGAACTAAGCCTAAATCATATAAAAATCTATGCCAGAATCTTGAATAAAGCAAATGTAAAGTTGTATGCTCCATTCCACCATTATACCAATCAACCGGCAACCAATATTTAAGCAATTCTTCATTCGCAAATTCCTTATCATTATGCGGATCAATATATCTTAAGAAATACCAAGAAGATCCTGCCCATTGAGGCATTGTATCAGTCTCACGCTTTGCAGGGCCACCGCAACAAGGGCAAGTTGTATTAATCCATTCAGTCGCTTTAGCTAAAGGTGATTCGCCGTTTTCAGTAGGCTTAAAGTCTTTTATTTCAGGTAATTTAAGTGGTAACTCACTCTCAGGAATAGCAACCCAACCACACTTTTCGCAATTTACAAGAGGAATAGGCTCTCCCCAGTATCTTTGACGAGAAAATACCCAGTCACGAAGTTTATAGTTAACTTTTCTCTTGCCGATTCCCTTTGACTCAAGATATTGTTTCATTTTTTCAATTGCATCTTTTACTTTTAAGCCGGTTAAAAATCCGGAATTAACCATTACTCCGTCAAGAACATCGGTATACGCCTCTTCTTGAACATTTTTTCCACCGCCGACAACTTCTATAATAGGTAAATTAAATTTTTTAGCAAACGCCCAGTCTCTTTCATCGTGAGCAGGAACAGCCATAATAGCACCAGTTCCATAAGTCATTAAAACATAATCCGAAACCCAAACAGGAATTTCCTTTCCGGTTACAGGATTAATTGCTCTAATTCCCTTAATTTCAACGCCGGTCTTATCTTTAGCAACTTCCGTTCTTTCAAATTCAGACTTCTTAGCTGCCATTTCACGGTAAGCGCGAAGTTCATCAACATTTTCTATTTTATCTGCAAATTGTTCTATCATAGGATGCTCAGGAGATACAACCATATATGTAGCACCAAACAATGTGTCCGCTCTTGTTGTAAATACTCTTAAGCTATAATCTATACCTGAAAGCTTAAAGTCTACCTCAGCACCTTCCGATTTACCAATCCAATAAGTTTGTTGTGCTTTAATTTTATCCAAGAAATCAACTTCATTTAATCCCTCAAGTAGCTTATCAGCATACTCTGTAATTTTAAGCATCCATTGGCTCTTAACACGTCTTACAACTTCACCACCACAACGCTCACAAACTCCATTTACAACTTCCTCATTTGCAAGTCCTACTTGACAAGAAGTACACCAGTTAACAGGCATTTCTGTTTTATACGCAAGACCTTTTTCAAATAGTTTTAAGAAAATCCATTGTGTCCATTTAAAGTACGCAGGATCAGTAGTATTTACCTCTCTTGACCAGTCAAATGAAAATCCCAAAGACTTACATTGTTTAGTAAAATTCGCAACATTATTTTTTGTAACAATTGCAGGATGAATTCCGGTTTTTATAGCATGATTTTCAGTAGGCAAGCCAAAAGCATCCCAACCAATAGGATATAAAACGTTATATCCTTCTAATCTTTTCTTTCTAGCTATAATATCCATTCCTGTGTAGGAACGCGGATGCCCAACGTGTAGGCCTTGAGCTGAAGGATACGGGAACTCAATTAAACCGTAAAACTTAGGCTTAGAAAAATCGTTTTTAGCATGAAAAACACCTTTTTCTTCCCAAAAATCTTGCCACTTTTTCTCAAACTCTTTCGGATTATAATTACTCATTCAACTTCACACCTTTCAAGCTTATATAAATTACTTATATTTTTCTACATATTTATTGAATTGAACTTGACCAAAAACGTTTCCTTGATAAAAAAGTTCTAAAGACCTTCCAAGTTCGTTCATATTTATATTATTGCTTAAAAAATCATTGTATAATTTTCGATTAAGCATTTCCTTTTTCTCACTATCGCTAATTCTCATTTTTAATCCATCAATAGCAAAAGAATATTTTTTTGAAAACGCATCTAAATCTAAATCAGCCACTTTACTAACCTCCTTACCATTTCGGTTTAACACTGCTACTTTTTAGTTGAGTATTTACTACACTCGTACTCTTAATATCATTCTCCATAAAATTTATATTGTTCTCAAGATATATCCTAACAGCTTCAAGCATATTACTTTTTACCTCATTAATAGAATCGCCGTGTAGCCTGTAATTCTTTATCATAGGACATTCACCGTAATATTTGCCATCTTTTGTTTCGTTAATAACAATATAAAGATCCTTCATAATATTTCTCTCTTTCTAATTAATTATTTATAGTCGCTTTAATACGTCTAACTCCGGCAGAAGAACTCTCTTCTTTCTTAATTTTAAAGTTAACCAAATCGCCGGTATTACTTGCGTGTGGTCCGCCACAAATTTCCTTTGAAACAGGCCCCATAGTATATACCTTAACTCTATCTCCATATTTTGATTCAAATAATCCGATAGCACCTTTCTCCTTCGCCTCTGAAACAGTCATTTCCTCACAAGTTACTTCGTATTTAGCATTAATCCATTCATTAACCAAATCCTCAGTAGCCTTAATCTCTTCAGGCGTCATCTTCCTTTCAAAAGAAAAATCAAATCTAAGTCTTTCAGGAGTTATATTACTTCCTTTTTGAGCAACTTGATTTCCTAAAACCTTCCTTAAAGCTGAATGAAGTAAATGAGTCGCTGTGTGAAGCTTAGTTGTTTCCTCAGAATGATCAGCAAGTCCACATTCAAATCTTTGGCTAGAGCCTGCTTTTGATAACTGTTGATGTTTTTCAAAACATGTCTTAAAACCTTCTTCATCAACTTCAATTCCTTTTTCTTTCGCCATTTCAACAGTTAATTCAAGCGGATATCCATAAGTATCATATAGATGGAATGCAGTCTCTCCGTCAATCTTCTTAATTTCTTTAGAAACAAGCTTTTCAAATTCCTTTTCACCTTGTTTTAAAGTCCTGGAAAATCTTTTTTCTTCAAGTGCAAGTTCATCTAAAATTTTCTTCCTATTTTCATCAAATTCGCTGTAAACATCTTTATATTCATCAATTAATATTTCAGCCAAAACCGGCAGAGAATTTTCCGGCATTTCAAGTTTCATCGCATAACGAATAGCACGACGAATTAATCTTCTTAAAACATACCCTTGATCAACATTAGACGGAGTAACTCCACGTCTGTCTCCGATTATAACCATAGCAGTTCTTATATGATCAGCCACAATTCTCGCAGCTTTCTTATATTCAGCATTATTTTTAATATCTTTTCCCGACAATTCAGCGATTTTATTCATTACATTAACATATAAATCCGTATCAAACACAGAACCGCCATTCAGAGCAACTAAAATTCTCTCTAATCCCATTCCGGTATCTACATTTTTCTTCTTTAGAGGAACAAAAGCTCCGTCAGCCGTCTTTTCATATTGCATAAATACGTCGTTCCAAATCTCTACATATTTACCGCAATCACAAGCCGGATTACATTCAGGACAGCACTTTTCTTTTCCGCTATCTATAAACATCTCGGTATCCGGACCACAAGGTCCTGTTTTTCCGGCAGGTCCCCACCAATTATTCTTTTCAGTAAAGAAAATATGACTAGGATCAACTCCGGCCTCAACCCAATAATTAAACGCTTCTTCGTCCTTCGGTGCATTATCGTTTCCGGCAAAGACAGTAAAATATAAATCATCTTTATTAAGTCCAAGCCATTCTTTAGATGTTAAAAACTCAAAACTCCAAGAAATAGCTTCCTTCTTAAAGTAATCTCCTAAAGACCAATTTCCCAACATTTCGAAAAATGTACAATGTGTATCGTCTCCAACCTCATCTATATCTCCGGTTCTTATACATTTTTGGACATCAGTAAGTCTAGACCCTTCAGGATGAGGTTCGCCAAGTAAGTACGGAACTAACGGATGCATACCGGCAGTAGTAAACAATACAGTCGGATCATTTTCCGGAATAACAGACGCACTATCTATAATAGAATGTCCTTTCTCATTAAAAAACTTTAAATATTTACTTCTAATCTCTTTAGCAGAATACATATTTCTCATTCCTCTCAAAAAAAATATACCAGTAATGATAATTTTATCATTATTGGTACAATTTTGCAATATCTAAATTCACATAATTATTGCTATGTGTACTATCTTTCTATAATAGTTTTTATATTGTCTTTTCCCATTTCTGCTTCTAATTCCTTTATATATCTCTCAAGTAAACCTCGTCTATTTTCCTTATGCTTTTCTTTATTTTTCATAAATTCTTCTAAAATTTCCGTATATTTTGTTTTTTGTTCATCTAAATCAGCATTTTCTTCAGATTTAACAAAAATCATATCTCTTAAATTGTTTCCATTTAACGGCTCATCTTTTAGTACTTCAATTTCACCATTTGCCGCTAGTTTAACTAAGCTAAAATATGAAGTTTCTCGTCTAGCTACAACAAATATAACTTTTTTAGTATCTACCATACGAGATGTAAATTCTTTAATCTCTGCTGTTGCTTCCTCCTGTCCTTCTCCTATATCCATTTTTGCTATATCTATTAAATCTATTTTTCCTTTTCCCTCTCTATATAAGGAAAACCATTTTTTCCCCATTACAACTTCCATTTCTTCATACGCCTCAGGGTGCAAATCTTTTATTTTACTAAAACCTTTATCTTCATCATACATAGTCCAATTTGTATTACCGCGATACGCAATTTTCTCAATCCACTCGCACTTTCTCAGTTCTTCTTTGGTTAATTCTTTTAACTTCTTGGTAATAGTCATTAATTTACCACCTCTTTATATCTTATTTACTATATTTTTTAATGCGTTAATGCAATAAATAATTTCATCCTTTGTATTAAATTCATTTAAACTAAAACGTATAGTTCCGCCAATTTCCTCTTTACTAAGTCCAACAGCAGATAATACATGACTTTCGCCAAAGCGATTAGAATGACACGCCGATCCGGTAGAAACATATATACCTTCTTCCTCCAGAGCGTGCATAATAACTTCACCTCTTTTACCAACAAAAGAAACACTTAAAATATGTGGAGCAGATTTACCGTCATTATAACAATTAACCTTAGCACAAGATATTTCACTAATTCCGTCTTTTAGTAATTCCTTTAACTCTCTTACCCTTTCGTAATCTCCTGAGTTTTCAATAGCCTTAGCAAACGAAGCAATGCCAACAACATTTTCAGTTCCACTCCTAAAGCCATTTTCATGTCCACCGCCTAACATACAAGGACTAATTTTAGTACCTTTTTTTACAATTAACGCTCCCACGCCCTTTAGAGCATGAACCTTATGCCCGCTCACACTAATTAAATCCGCCATATTAAACCTATTATACGGCAATTTAGTATACGCTTGAACAGCATCTGTATGTAAAATAAAATCATACTTTCTTTTAAGCTTTGCAATCTCAGAAATAGGCTGTATACTTCCAAGTTCATTATTAACAGCCATAACGCTTACAAAAATAGTTTTATCATTAATAGAATTTTTTAATTGTTCCATATCTATAATACCGTTTTCATTGACATCAAGATAAGTAACATTAAAACCTTCTTTTTCAAGTTTTTCAAAACACATTAGCACCGCAGGATGTTCAATTTTAGACGTAATAATATGATTTCCTTTTCGAGAATTCGCATAAACAGAGCCAAAAATAGCAGTATTATCAGACTCAGTAGCTCCCGAAGTAAAAAAAACTTCATTCGTATTAACACCTAAAGAACGTGCAATAACCTCTCTGGAACTTTTAACCACTTTTTCAGCTTCAAGCCCGATAGAATGAAGCGAAGAAGGATTACCATAAACATTTTCAGCTATATATTTAACCTCATCTACAACTTGAGAAAGTAACTTTGTTGTAGCGGCATTATCCAAATAAATTTCCATAAAATCACCATCTCTACCTATATTTTAACATTTTTTATTTTACAATTTTGTCCATTGCATCATAAACAACAATATACAAATCATAAAGTGTCATTGTATCATACATCGACTTAACATTTATATTTTCAAAATAGCCATTTTCATCAGCCAACAAATAAATTTCATAATCGCTAAATTTCTCATCATACTCTCCAAAAAGTATTCCAAGCATTTTGGCCATCGTTATAACGCTAAGTTCATCATTAGAACTAAAGCCTTTAATTTCTTCAACAATCGTTTCATCGACATTAATTTTCATTCGCTTAGTCATCTGAGTAATACAAGTAACAGCATTCTTATTAATAGCACTATCATTTAATTTAAAATTATTATCATATCCACCGGTAATAATACCCAAATCAACAAACTTTTCAACTTTCTCCTTGTTACTTATACCTTCAAAAGGTCCCGGAATATCAAACTCGGGCAAATACACTCCTCTAGCCAAAAGCAACTCATTTATCTCTTGATTCATTTCAATATTTTTAATAATATCCCTTGGCGTAACATCATTAAAAATTGAATACATAGAAATAATACCTATCGACTCGCCCATAACCATACCGGTCGGTACAACTCTAGCACTTCCAGCAGCAACAGAGCTATACGATGCTGCTTTTCCAACTATGTATAAATTATCAATATTAAGCGGAACAGCACACCTATACGGTATAGAATATTGACTTGGTGAAAAAACAACATAACCGTAATTGTCTTTACTTGTAGACTGAATATCTACAGGATACGACCCCATAGCTATTTTATCAGGGAAATTTTTATTATTTAATAAATCACTAGCCTTTAATATATACTCCCCTTGAATATGTCTTGTTTCTCTTACATAAAGTTCACTGGCAGTTCCAAGCAAATATGCATTTTGGAAAGAATTCAGCTTAGTTTTTAAGTATTTAACTATATTTTGTGACTCTCTTGAGCCATAGTAAATAGCATCACTTACACTGTTTTCATCCTCAACATTTACATTGAATATTTGGAGAGCATTAAGTAAAACAGTACCATCATTTTGACGTCCAAAGTTAGGCCCTCTAAGACGCATATTAGGGAATTCCGGTGTATATTTATCATAACACCATTTTCCAAATCCCCATGCGCTATCTTCAGTAATACCAGAACTGGTATCACCTGTTTCTTCCATATAACGTGTCATATCTTCTTTTAGTATTTCCCAGTCAACACCGCCTACCTTAAAGCAAAGCGTAACACACATAATCTCATCAGAATTAATATCTTCCATACCAACATAATACGGTACACCGGCATTTGCACAAACATCACCATCTTGTGTCGCATCAATAATACGTCTTCCAAAGAAGTCTACACTTTCTCCATTTTCATTTAATACACGAATTCCAGTAATAATGTTTTCCTCTACAATAGCCTCTAAAAACGAATAATTTTTTCTGTAATCAATATTCTTTTCATTAGCTACCATATCTTCAAATATTCCTTTAACCTCATTTACATCAAATGATTCTTTTCTACCTTCTTTATTATAAAATTCCTCAAAAATCCCTTTTGTAAGTAATTCTCCATCTTTAGAATAGCTCATATCGAGGGTATTTAACATTCCAAAAGTAAATAGTCCACCAAGTCCGTCTTCCTCACTGATTAAAAGTACTTTTCCACCGGTTCTGGCAGCTGAAATAGCGGCCGAAATTCCTTCAGGGTCTCCCCCCATAACTATAACATCATAAAAATTCTCATCGTAAAAGTTGTTGTGAAAAAAACTAATAGGGAAATAAATTTTTTCGTTCTCTCCCACAATAGTATTTCCATCCATTAAATAATCCGCCTTAAAATCCATTTTTTTGTCATTTATGAAAAACGGATTAATATATGAGCCAACTTTTACTTTATTAGTACCAATTTTAAAATAATAATTAGTATTATCAGTATTAAATTTAACAATATTAGAATTCGGATAATATTTAACATCAGCATTCCATATCTTTTTTACGGTATCTTCTGACATATACCAAACTTCATCAATCTTTTTTGTATCATCCGCAAAAGAAAAACTAAAAATCATAAAAAAACAAACAAAAACACTGATAATCTTTTTCATTAGTACCTCCTAAATCTCTCTGCCTAAAAAATTCTCAACAATATCAACGGAAATAACGTAAATTTGTCTTTTAGTAAGTACATCATCTTTTCCGAAGTCCTCACTAAAATAACCATTCTTCTTAGCAATTTCCCAAGTTTCATTTTCTATTTTGTCAACTCGCTCTTGTTTCTTTGTTCTATATTCTTCATCGGTCCAATTAGCATTTTTATTAATAAATTCCGGCTCAGTATATTCTCCCAAAAGCATAGCACAAATTCTGGCAGCTCCTCCACCGGTCAATTCTAAATCACTATAATACTTGTTTATCTTAACCCCAAGCTCATATGTGTATTTTTCCGTTCCTGCACGTTGCAAAACATTTATCAATAGATTAGTAAACGTATTTTGCTTAGCAGTAGAGTCAAAAGTAAAGTTGTTACTATATCCACCGGATAAAAGTCCCAAATCAATTAATTTCCTTATTTTTTCATACCCTTTAATACTTCCATTAGAATCAACAGCATTAAATTCCGGTAAATATACATTTTGGTTCTTTAAAATACCTTGAAATTGTCTTAATTTACTCTTACTTTTAGCTAAAGTAAGTTCTCTTGGAGTTATATCCTTATAAATAGTATAAATCGCAGCAATACCGGTAGACTCTCCAACAGCCATACCTGTCGGTACAACTCTCGCGCTACCTGCAGCAACAGAGCTATAAGATGCGGCTTTTCCCACAATAAACAAATTATCAATATTTAACGGAACAGTACATCTATATGGTATAGAATATTGATCCGGAGAACCGATTACATATCCTGTATTACTTTTACTTGTAGCTTGAATGTCTATCGGATAAGAAGCTAAACAAATTTTATCATAAAAATTCGTGTTTCCAACTACATCACTCGCTTTTAGAGCATACTCTCCTTTTATATGCCTTGTTTCCCTAATATAAAGTTCATCGGCAACTCCGGCTAAATAAGCATTTTCAAAAGAATTCAGTTTAGTTTTTAAATAATCTATAATATTTTTCGCTTCTTCTTTTCCATGTTCCATCGCAACAGCTCTAGACTCAGCATTGAGCCCATCGACATCAAAAATTTGTAAGGCATTAATTAAAATAGTACCGTCCTCTTGCAATCCCATATTAGGACCTCTTAACTGCATATTACCATAAATTGGAGTATATTTATCGTAACACCATTTTCCAAATCCCCAAGCAGTACTTTTATTAAAGCCACAATTTGGGTCATTAGTTTCTTTTTTATATCTGTTAATGTCAGCCTCAATATCCTTCCATTGAACTCCACCGACTTTAAAAACAAGAGTTGCAGCCATATTTTGTTTCCAATTAACATCTTCCATACCGATAAAATATGGAACACCCGCATCAACACAAACATCTCCGTCTTGAGTCGCATCAATAATACGCTTTGCAAAAAAGCTTTCTTCTTTTCCTTCTTTATTTATCATAGTAACACCAACAATGGTATTTCCTTCTAAAATAGCTTTACTAAACGTATAGTTAGGTCTATATTCCAAATTTTTTTCATTTGAAATCAGTTCACTAAAAACAGTCTTAGCTTTATTAACATCAAAAGACTCAGTATTTCCGATAGCGGTATAAAACTCGGAAAAAATACCTCTTGTAAGTATAGTTCCCTCAGAATTTCTATTCATATCAAGAGTATTTAACATTCCGTAGGTAAGTAATCCACCGGGGCCATCCTCTTTGCCAAGAAGCATAACCCTTCCACCACTTCTGGCTGCCGAAATAGCAGCAGTAATCCCTTCAGGATCACTCCCAACAACAATAACATCATATTTATCCTTCTCAACAGAAATCTTACCCTTAGCCCATTCAGTAGATCTTTTAATAGTTTTACTACCAGAAAACGTATATGCTCCTAAAACAATAATAAAAAAGAAACACAATGTTAGAAAAATACTTATCTTTTGCTTCATAAAAATATCTCCTTAAATTTTCTAAAATAATCTACCAATATACTACCAAAATAAAAAATCTTCTTCAAGCTATATTTTTACATTTCTTACCCTAATTCCATCAATCTCCGATAGCTCATCAATTAATTTTTCAATTTCAACTTGATTATCCTCTAAATTTAGAATAATAAACCCTTCATTACCATCATTAATTTCTGATTTATCGTGTAACCCTATTCTCATTTTAATAATCGAACCATAACCGGTTAGGACCTCCTGAACAAGTGGTGCATTATCCGTCCTATTTTCAATAACTATCCCCATTAAATTATAATTTTTCATATTTTTATCCTCCCTTAGTTATATCTTAACCAAAAAAATAAACTTCTAAGCAAAGAAAAAGAGTGAGGTTTCCCTCACTCAAAAGTATTACTCCTTTTTTCAAAATCAATATCGGCAGTTAAAATAAATTCGTTAAGCATCTCCGCCTTTTCTAATTCAGGAAGCTTGTCATATTCATCACCATCTATTCCAAAATATGCAAGCATCAGGTTTTCATACGTATAACAAAGCTCATCATAAAGTTCAAGTTTATCCGCTCCGCCAATATTACTATAGTCAATGTTATTAATCTCAGAAAACTTTTTCAAAATTTCCTCGATTTTATCATCAAAAACAATAATATCCGGATTCGAAATCAAGTAATTTACGACAATTTTTGTTACATCTCCGTTAGGAATATCCTCAAGCTCCTCAAAAGTATCACTTACTTGTTCAAAAGCCATATCAATCAAACTATAATATGTGCTATCTAAAAACTGCTGTCGTGTAAAATCGTCAAGACTATTCAAGTCAACACCTGTTTTTTGAGAAGCAGCCTCTGCAATAAAGGAAACAATTATATCGAGTTTATCTTGTTCTTCATCGGTAATATTAGATTTATTCTCTTCTTCTTCCCAGCCTGAAGAAATAGCAGACATATATTTAGGAACGAAATCCTCAAACATCATACCGATTTCTCGACTCTGCATAAAGCCCATAACGGAAGTCTCAATTACAGCAAGCCTCTCAGAACTAGTACCTGTTCTGTAGTCATGTTTATTAGTATCATTCTCTTTTTCTTCATCTTCATCCGCAGCAATTTTTACATTAATGGGATTTTTAAAGAAATCATACAAATAATCCTTCTCAACAAGATCTCCAAACTCGTGTTCAATATCGCGAATAACATATTTAATACTCTCTTCGATGTCATTACTCATTAAAGAAACATCAAGCCCTTTTTCTCTAAGTCTTCTATACGTAAGCGGTGTACCATGAGAAAAATTAAGCGCTGACAAGTACTTCCAAACATCGTTCCAATCTTTGGATGGAAAACAATGACGTTTTACATTTTCACCAACCAAATCCATATACGTATATTTGTCTTTGAAATACGTTGCTAAAATGCTCATCTTTCCTTTAAATGTTTTTTCCAAATTCTCATCGATCTCATTATTCTCTCGCGCCTTCTTTAGAGCTTCAATCAAGCCGGACGGAGCAGGATACCAATTATCTTTGTCATCATCGCCATAGTATCTTTGAATGTCAATAGGTCCTAAGCAACCGCTATGTGACAAATAAATTTTATCTGTCGACAAAGCAATCATAGTACCTCCACTATAACAGTCACTAACAACATAAGCCTCGGTATTATCATAATACTCTCTAAAGAATTCACCAATATAGTATGCTTCATCAGCATATCCGCCGGGAGTTTGAATAACCAAAGCTGCCTTTTCTCTACGTTTGGTAAATCGAATCATCTTTCTTAAGACATCAATCATCGTACCATCAATAGCTCCATCACTTCTACGGTTGTGAACAAGGAAATAAACATCAGCGTTCAGCATTTCTTCAAGGCTAGCAATCTTTTCTACGCGATTAGTATACATAGTTTAATCCTCCATAAAAAATTTTTTTGAAGTAAATTTAGTTACAAAAAAACGCAACTATAAGCTTATAAAACCTCACTTAAAAATTATATCATTCACATAATGTATTGTCAATATTATACTTACGTAAATCTCATTTCTAGTTACTATTCAGACTTAAATAGATAAAAATCACTATTCATCGTAGCGCAGCTG
>CAYZJZ010000015.1:9671-15198 GCA_964478905.1 uncultured Eubacteriales bacterium | reverse complement strand
TACGGTGGTGTGAGAGGGAATAAATAAAATAATTATTTATTCTCTACTCGATTTACTAAAAAACCTTACTGAATATTTGACGTTTTTGTAAAAAACGTATAAAATAAATTTGGTAAATTGGAGGGAATATATATGCGAAAATTGACTAAGAAAGTAAGAATTGGAGATAAATATATTGGAGAAAATGAGCCGATTTTGGTTCAGTCTATGTGTAATACGGATACAAGGAATGTGAAAACTACTGTAAACCAAATAAAAGAGCTTACTGATGCTGGATGTGAAATAATAAGAGTAGCTGTTTTGGATATGGAGGCTGCAAAGGCTATAAGAGAAATAAAAAAACAGATTTCTATTCCTCTTGTGGCTGATATTCATTTTGATTATCGTCTTGCGATTGAATCGATGAAAAGTGGGGCGGATAAAATAAGGATTAATCCCGGAAATATTGGAGAACTAGAGCGTGTAAAGGCTGTTGTTGATACGGCTAAAGAGAGGGAATTTCCGATAAGAGTTGGTGTTAATGGTGGGTCGTTAGCGAAAAAGGTAATTGAGAAATATGGAAAAGTTACTGTTGACGGACTTGTAGAGAGTGCTTATGAGTATGTTGAGTTATTAGAAAATTTGAATTTTGATAATATGGTTGTATCCTTAAAGGTTTCTAATGTGCCAGATACGATAAAAGCTTATAAATTACTTGCTGACAAGTGTAATTATCCTTTACATATCGGGGTTACAGAAGCTGGAACATTACTTGGCGGAACTATTAAGAATTCTATGGGAGTAGGAATTTTATTAAATGAAGGAATTGGAGATACGTTGAGGGTATCCTTGACTTCTAATCCGGTTGATGAGGTTAAAGTTGGTTGGCAGATTTTAAAAGGCCTTGGAATAAGAAATAAAGGCGTTGAATTTGTATCTTGTCCTACTTGCGGAAGAACTAAAGTAAATATGTTGCCGATTGCCGAAAAGGTTGAAAAGGCGGTAGAGAATATAGATAAAAATATAAAGGTTGCTGTTATGGGATGTGCTGTAAATGGTCCTGGAGAAGCAAGTGAAGCTGATTTTGGTGTTGCTTGTGGTGACGGATGCGGACTTTTGTTTAAAAAAGGAGAAATAATAAAGAAAGTGCCGGAAGATAAGATTGTTGAAGAATTAATGAGTTTGATTAATTCGTAATTTGGGAGGTAATTTTATGAAAGCTGTTTATGCCGGGTCGTTTGATCCGTTTACAATTGGTCATTTACACGTTTTAAGACAGGCTGCTTGTGTGTTTGATGTTGTTTATGTAGCTATTGCGGTTAATAGTGAGAAAAAGAGAAGAACAGATAAAGAGTCTATGAAAAACGCTATTGAAAAAGTTTTAGTTTCTAATGGAATAAAAAATGTTGAAGTTGAGATATTTGATGGACTTACTGTTGATTTTGCTATAAAAAAAGGTGCGAAATTTTTGGTAAGAGGTTTAAGGAATGGTACGGATTATGAATACGAGGAAAATTTAGCTGTTGTAAATAGTAAAATTTCCGGCATTGAAACGATTTATTTTAGAGCGGGTAAAACAGCACATATAAGTTCGTCTGTTGTTATGGAATTACATAAGTATGGAAAGAATATAGAGAAATGGGTTCCTAAGGAAGTTTTAGAAATTTTATAAACCCAAAACGGAGGATTAATTATGGTTGATATACGTTGGAAACAAAGGTTTTCTAATTTGGAAAAAGCATTTTCTCAATTTACTGAATTTATTGAGAAAGGCGAATTAAATAAATTTGAACTTCAAGGATTAATTCAATGCTTTGAGTATAATTTTGAATTGGGTTGGAAAACAATGAAAGATTATTTAGAAAATGAAGGTTATACATTAAGCACTCCGAGGGAAACTATAAAAACTGCTTTTTCGGTAAATTTAATTGTTGATGGTGCTTTATGGCTTGAGGCTTTGGAGAAAAGGAATTTAATGTCACATACTTACGAAGAGAGTGTGGCTCTTTTAGTTGGAGAGGATATTACAAAAAAATATTATCCGATGATAAAAGAACTATATTTAAAGTTAAAAGAGGAGACCAACCATGGAAGATAGCGGATTAACTAAGAAAGAGTTGGAAGAAATTATAGAGGTTATTAAAAAATATTCTGATGTAGATAGTGCTTTTGTATTTGGTTCGCGTGCTAAAGGAACATATAAAAGAGGTTCAGATGTAGATATTGCGATAAAAGGGCAAAATATAACAATAGATACAGTGGCTAAAATATTAAATGAGTTAGAGGAAGAAACTACATTGCCTTATTTTTTTGATGTTGTTCACTATGACACTTGTTCGACGAGAGAACTAGTAGAACATATAGATAGAATAGGAATTTGTATTTACATAAAATAAAAAACGGAGGATAAAATGGATACTAAAAAGTATATTGAAGAGTTACGTGAGAAGATTAGATACCACGCTAATAAGTATTACAATGAGGATAAGCCTGAGATTTCTGATTTTGAATATGATATGTTGATGCAAGAATTGAAAAATCTTGAACTTATGAATCCTGATTTGGTTACGGATGATTCCCCGACTAAGAAGGTAATTGGTAATGTAAAGGAGGGATTTTCAGAAGTACATCATGATGTTCCTATGCTTAGTCTCCAAGATGTTTTTGATAAAGAGGCATTGTATGATTTTGATAAAAGAATGAAAGATATGCTTGGAGAAAATGTTGAATATACTGTTGAAACAAAAATTGACGGACTTTCTGTTTCACTTGAATATGTAGACGGAGAGCTTGTAAGAGGTTCTACCAGAGGGAACGGAATTGTTGGAGAAGATGTTACCGAAAATTTAAAAACTATTAAAAGTATTCCTCATACGTTAAAAGATAGGTTAAATATTGAAGTGCGTGGAGAGGTTTATATACCTAATGATACATTTGTTAAGTTAAATGAAGAAAGAGAAATGAATGGATTGCCTTTATTTGCTAATCCGAGGAATGCGGCAGCAGGGTCTCTTAGGCAACTGGATGCAAATGTTGTCCGTGAGCGAGGCTTGGATATTTTTGTATTTAATGTCCAAAAAAGTGATGTTTTATTTAATTCTCACAAAGAATCTATTGAGTTTTTAAAGTCACAAGGATTTAATGTTATTCCTGTTTGTAATGTTGCGAAAAATGGTGAGGAAATTGAGAGAGAAATTGATAAAATCGGCGAATTAAGAGGAACTTTTTCTTTTGATATTGATGGTGCAGTTGTTAAGGTTAATGGGATTATGGATAGAGAGAAACTTGGAAATACAAGTAAAACTCCGAGATGGGCGATTGCTTATAAATATCCGCCTGAGAAAAAGCCTACTAAAATTAAAGATATTGTTATTCAAGTTGGGAGAACCGGTGTGCTAACTCCAACTGCTGAACTTGAAACGGTAAGACTGGCAGGTACTAATGTGTCTAGGGCTACTCTCCATAATGAGTTCTATATCCAAGATAAAGACATAAGAATTGGGGATACTGTTTTAGTTCAAAAGGCGGGCGAAATTATACCGGAAGTTGTGGAAGTAGTATTAAGTGAGCGAACTGGAGAAGAAAAAGTTTTTAGTATGCCGAAAACTTGCCCGGTATGCGGAAGTGATGTTGAAAGAATAGATGGAGAAGCAGCGTTAAGATGTACAGGTATTGAATGTCCGGCTAGATTATTTAGAAGTATTGTGCATTTTGCTTCTCGCGAAGCTATGGATATTGATGGATTAGGACCTGCGAACATTGAACTCTTACTTAAAACTGGCTTAATTCATAACATTGCTGATATTTATGAATTGAAAGTTGAAGATATTGAGAAACTTGATAGAATGGGTAAAAAATCTGCTGAAAATCTTATAAATGCTATTCAAAAAAGTAAAAGCAATAGTTTAGATAAGCTTATTTTCGGACTTGGGATACGTCATATTGGAAAGAAAGCCGGTAAACTGCTTGCAAAACAGTTTAGTGATATTGACGAGATTGCTAAAGCAAATGCGGAAAACTTTGCAAATATTAACGAAATAGGTTTAAAAATGGGAGAAAGTATAGTAAAATATTTCGAGAGTGAACAAGTTAGAGATACTATAAAACGACTAAAAGCGGTTGGTGTTAATACTAAGGGCGATAAAGAAGAAAATACGGATAATCGCTTTGCCGGAATGACGTTTGTTTTAACAGGAACGCTACCAACATACACAAGACCTGAGGCGGAAGAAATTATTGAGAGCTTTGGCGGAAAAGCGTCGGGGAGTGTGTCTAAAAAAACTACTTATGTTTTAGCCGGTGAAGAAGCCGGAAGCAAGTTACAAAAAGCTTTGGATTTAGGTGTTAAAGTAATAGATGAGGAAGAATTTAAGAAAATGATTTTGTAGTAGGGGGTAAATTCATATGAAAAAGCGCGTGTTAATTTTAACATCATATGTTACTGGACATGGTCATAAGAGTATAACTGATGCTTTGGAAGTTGAACTTAGGAAGCATAAAGATGTTGAGTTTAAATCTGTTGAAGCGTTTGAATTTGGTGGGAAAATGGGACTTAGAGTAGGTAAGATGTATGCTCCTATAATAAGGACATCAGAGGATATGTGGAAGTTTATTTACGCTATGACTGCGACGGATCCCCATTTAGTAAATAGTGTGGTAAAAAGAATAATAAAAACAAAGTTTAATAAGTTGGTGGACCAGTTTAATCCTGATATTATTGTTACTGTTCATCCGGCTTTTAATAGTGCTGTGGTGGATTTACTTGAAAAGAGAAAAGATAAAAAGAAAATTAAGTTCGCAACTGTTTTTGCTGACCTTATTTCTATTTCTCCTCTTTGGGTTGAACCTAGAGCTGACTTAATGATTGCACCGACTAAATCTGCTTGGGTATATGCTATTAAAAACGGTGCTGATGAGGACAAGATGGCTATTATCAATCTTCCTGTTAGAAAAGAAATATTAAATGCAGGAGCAAAGATTAAGTCGATAGATGATAATGCTATTCGTGAGAAAAAAAATATTGATTTCCTAATTATGAGTGGTGGAGAAGGCTCTGGAGATATGGGAGCTATTATTGAAAAATTGCTGAAAATTTCTAATTCTAGGATTTCTGCGGTTGCCGGAAGAAATTCTAAACTAAAGGAAATTTTAGAAGCTAAGTTTAGTAATAATTTGGATAGAGTTACTATATATGGTTACGTTAAGGATGTTGAAACATTAATGGTTAATAATGATGTCGGAATTGTAAGAGGTAGTCCGAATGTACTTATGGAATGTATTACTTGTACTTTACCGGTTATTGTTACTGGGGCTCTTCCAGGTCAAGAGGAAGGAAATATTGATTTTATATTGTTAAATGATTTGGGACTTCTTTGTAATAAGCAAAATGATTTGGTTAGGACTGTTAATAAACTTATTACTAACGATAAGGAGCGACTTATTAAAATTAGAAAAAATCAACTTGCATTTAGAGATTTAGAAGCAGGTAAAAAGATTGTTGATAGAATTTTAGAGTTATATGAGAGAAAATAGTGTTTTGGGAGGAAGA
>CAYZJZ010000015.1:0-9571 GCA_964478905.1 uncultured Eubacteriales bacterium | reverse complement strand
GAAGATTTAGACGAAATTATGGAGAAGTGCGATGTAAAGTTACTTAATAAGATTATTGAAGAAGTGTTAGAAAGAGAAGATTTCTTTGAAAGTAAAAAAAAGGCTTTTAAAAATAAGCTGAAAATTTTTAAGGAGAGATATAATGTATAGAGTTTTTTGTGAAAGTTATGAAAATTATAAAAAGATGTTTTCGGAGGATTGCTATCGATTAAAGATTTCGGAACCCTTTGAACTTATAGTTAATTTGCCGTTATTTGCTTACGAAAGAGAAAAAAATACCGTAAATTACCAAAAACTAGAAAATTTAATATTTTATTTAACTACTCATATAGAAGAATATCCGAGAGTTAAAGCTCTTTTATGGATGTTAGAATCAAGAGGGATTATTGGGAAAAAAAATGATGCGTCGAATGAAGAAGAACTTGTTGAACAGGCGAAACTTATGAATTCTTTTATGAAGATGGCGTATTGGTATTAAAATAGAGGGGAAGGATAATAAAAATGATAACAAATAAGGATATTGAGTATGTTGCAAGTCTTGCAAAGTTGAAATTGTCTGATGAAGAAAAAGAAACTTTAACTCGTCAAATGGACGGAATTGTTGAGTTTGCGAATAAGATAAGTGAACTTGATACTGAAAATGTTGAACCTACTAATCACATTTTAAAGGTTCAAAACGTTATGAGGGAAGATGAGGTTATTCCTTCTTACGATAGAAATGAAATTATCAAAAATGCTCCTGTTAAAGAGGCGGGATGTATTATTGTCCCTAGTGTTCAGTAGTATTTTGCTTTCGACATTATAGATTTATTGATACTTAGAAAAGATAAGAAAGGGAGAATTGTATGGAACTGTATGAATATACTGCACATAAGCTTGCAGAGATGTATAGAAATAAGGAGACCACTGTGCCGGAGGTTGTTGAGTCGGTATTTAGAAGAATTGAGGAAGTAGAGCCGACTGTTAAAGCGTACATTTCTTTGGACAAAGAGAATGCACTAAATAGAGCAAAGGAGATTCAAGCGGAATTTGATAGCGGAATGGATTTACCTCTACTTGCAGGTATTCCTGTTTCGATTAAAGATAATATTTGTACGAAGGGGATTAAAACTACTTGTGCGTCGCGTATGCTTGAAGATTTTGTTCCACCGTATAATGCTACTGTTATTGAAAAATTAAATGAAAATAAGTGTATTTTAATTGGCAAGACTAATTTAGATGAGTTTGCGATGGGTGGTTCTACTGAAAATTCAGCGTTTTATAAGACTACTAATCCTCATAATGCTGAATGTGTTCCTGGTGGATCGAGCGGTGGATCGGCTGCAAGTGTCGCTGCTAATGAGGCCATTGTTTCTCTGGGTTCAGATACCGGTGGATCTATTCGTGAGCCTGCATCTTTTTGTGGTGTAGTTGGATTAAAACCTACTTATGGTACTGTTTCAAGATTTGGGCTTGTTGCGTTTGCATCTTCTCTTGACCAAATTGGACCTTTTGGTAAGGACGTTACAGACTGTGCTTTGATGTTAAATGCTATTTGCGGAAAAGATAAAAATGATGCTACTTCGGTTGATACCGGAATTACGGATTATACCGCAGGTTTGAATGATGATATAGCCGGACTAAAAATTGGACTTCCTAAGGAGTTTTTTGGTGATGGTATTAATAATGAGGTTAAAAATGCAATTTTAAGCAAGGTTGATGAGCTAAAAAATAGAGGAGCTATTGTTGAAGAATTTTCTATGCCTATTGTTGATTATGCGTTATCTATTTATTATATTTTATCTTCTGCTGAGGCTAGTTCTAATTTGTCTAGGTTTGATGGTGTTAAATACGGATATAGAAGTAAAAATTCAAATACAGTAAACGATATGTATGAGAATAGCAGAAGTGAGGGATTTGGTCCTGAAGTTAAGAGAAGGATTATGCTTGGTACTTATGTACTAAGTTCAGGTTATTATGATGCCTATTATAAAAAGGCGCTAAAGGCTAGAACTTTAATTGTTGACGAATTTAATAAAGCTTTTATGAAGTATGATGTTATTATTGGACCAACAGCGCCTACTACTGCTTTTAAAATTGGCGAAAAAGTTAATGACCCACTACAAATGTATTTGGCGGATATTTGTACTGTACCTGTGAATATTGCCGGTGTTCCTGCAATTTCTGTACCTATTGCAAAGGATAGCAAGGGACTTCCAATAGGTATTCAGATTATAGGTAAGGCGTTTGATGAGAAGACAATTTTAAGAGTTGCACATAAATGTGAAGAGTAGGAGTGAGATTATGGAATTTGAGAGTGTTATAGGGTTAGAGATACATTCAGAGTTGGCTACAAAGACTAAGATTTTTTGTGGTTGTACTACTGAGTTTGGTGGAGATGTTAATACACATTGTTGCCCGATTTGTTCGGGTATGCCCGGTACATTGCCTATACTTAATAAAAAAGTGGTTGAGTATGCTGTTAAAGCGGGACTGGCTATGAACTGTGAAATTTCTTTGTTTAGTAAAATGGATAGAAAGAATTATTTTTATCCTGATACGCCAAGAAATTACCAAATTTCTCAGTATGATTTGCCGATTTGTAAGAATGGTTACTTAGATATTGAGGTAAATGGAGCAACTAAGCGTATTGGTATTACAAGAATACATATTGAAGATGATGCCGGCAAATTACTTCATAATGCTTGGGGAAACGGCACATTAGTTGATATGAACAGATGTGGTGTACCGTTGATTGAAATTGTAACTGAGCCGGATATGAGAAGTTCTGAAGAAGCTAAAGCTTTACTTGAAAAAATCAGAACTATCTTAAAGTACATACAAGTATCTGATTGTAAGATGCAAGAAGGTTCACTTCGTTGGGATGTAAATGTTTCTATTATGCCAAAGGGTTCAGATAAGTTCGGAATGAGAACTGAGATGAAAAATATTAGTTCGTTTAGTGCTACCGGACATGCTATTGATACTGAAATTAAGAGACAAATTGAAGTTGTCCAAAATGGAGGAGAGATACATCAAGAGACTAGACGTTGGGATGAAGATAAGGGCGAAAGTGTTGTTATGAGGACTAAGGAAAACGCCCAAGATTATAGGTATTTTCCTGAGCCGGATCTTGTACCGATTGTTTTAACAAAGGAATACATTGAGGAAATTAAGAAGAATTTGCCGGAACTTCCGGATGTAAAGAAAGCAAAATACTTATCTGAATATAAATTAACAGAATATGATGCTGAGCTTATTTCGTCTAATCGTGATTTGTCTGAATATTTTGATAAGACTGTTTCTTTTGGAGCTGTCCCAAAGACTGCTAGTAACTGGATTTTAGGTGATATTTCTAAAGTTTTAAATGAAAGAGAGATTTCTATTAATGAGATTGAAATTACGCCTCAAGTTCTTTCTGAATTATTAAGTGAGATAACGAAAGGTACTATTAGTAATACTGCAGGAAAGACTGTTTTTGAAGAAATTTTGGCTACCGGTAAGTCTGTAAAAGATATTATTGCTGAAAAAGGTTTAGCACAAGTTAGTGATGAGTCTGCAATTTTAGAGATGGTAGATAAAGTTATTGCGAATAATCCTCAGTCAATAGAAGACTATAAACGTGGAAAAACTAATGTTGTTGGATTTTTAGTTGGACAAGTTATGAAGGAGAGTCGTGGTAAAGCTAATCCGCAAATTATTAATAAAATCATTTTAGAAAAGTTAAAATAGGGAAATTTTGTTTTGAGTTGAAAGGGTGTAAATATGGCAATTCGTGTGTTAAGTTCTGAGGAAATTGAGGAACAAAATAAATATATTGAAAAATTATCTTGTTTGGTTAATGGTAAAAAGTATCATCTTTTTACTATGGGGTGCCAATTAAACGAGAATGAATCAGAAAAAATTTCTGGTATGGTTGAAAAAATGGGATATGTTTCGACTGAGTCTTTTGAAGAAGCAGATTTAGTTATTTTTAATACTTGTTGTGTTAGAGAAAATGCTGAGGATAAGATTTTAGGACAACTTGGTTATTTTAAGGCTCTAAAGCGTAGTAAACCGGATATGGTTATTGCACTTGGCGGTTGTATGGCTCAAGAGCCACATATGGTTGAAAAGTTTAATAAAACTTATGGTCAGCATTTGGATATAATTTTTGGTACTCATAACTTATATCAGTTTCCGGAACTTTTGTATAAGTCGATAACAGAAGAAAAAAAGGTTATTGAGATATGGGATATTGATGGCACAATTGCTGAGGATATGCCTATAAAGAGAGAGAGTAGTATTAAAGCGTCTGTTACTATTATGTATGGTTGCAATAATTTTTGTTCTTATTGTATTGTTCCATATGTTAGAGGTAGAGAGAGAAGCAGAGAACCTGAAAATATTATAAAAGAGGTTAATCAGTTAGCAAAGGATGGTTATAAAGAAATTACTTTGCTAGGACAAAATGTTAATTCGTACGGTAAGGACTTGACAACTCCTGTATCTTTTGCAAAATTACTTGAGGAAGTTTGCAAAGTTGAAGGAATAGAGCGTATAAGGTTTATTAGTCCTCATCCTAAGGATTTTTCTGATGAATTGATTGATTTAATTGCAAGAGAGCCTAAGATTTCAAGATGTCTTCACTTGCCGTTGCAGTCAGGTAGTAGCAGTATCTTAAATAGAATGAACAGAAAATATACTAAGGAACAGTACTTAGCGTTAGTTGATAAAATTAGAAGTAAAATACCGGATGTTTTGTTTACGACTGATATAATTGTTGGATTTCCAGGAGAGACTGAAGAAGATTTCTTAGATACTATGGATGTTGTAAAAAAAGTTAGGTATTATTCGGCATTTACGTTTGTTTATTCCAAGCGTGAGGGAACTCCGGCTGCTAGTAGAGAAGACCAAGTTGATGAGAAAGTAAAGACTGAGCGTATAGGAAGACTTATAAATGTTGTTAATGAAATTTTGGAAGAGGAAAATGCTAAGTTAGTAGGAACAGTTCAAAAAGTTTTAGTTGAAGGTCATAGTAAGACTAATGAGAATACGTTAACCGGAAGAACTGATGGCGGAAAAGTTGTTAATTTTGAAGGAGTGGACGAGCTTATTGGTAATATGATAGATTTAGAAATTACGGAGCAGAGAAAGTGGTATTTAACGGGGAAATTAAAAGTTCAATAACTTAAATGGAGCGGAGGATAAAGTTAGTGGAATACGTTAGTATCAAAGAGCAAGAAAGAAAGCAAAGAGAAATCGTTGGAAGTTTTACGGACATTTTAACTAAAAGACCGTTAGAAGATAATGACTTTAATAGGTTAAAAAGTGGAATAAAAGAATTAGCAGAACTTGAATGTAAGGCATATAGAATTAATTTAGAGTTTGATGAGCATAGCTTTAGTAGAAACAATAGTGAAGAGGAAACTTTGCTTGGATATTCAAGCGAAGCTGAGGATATAACTAAAGATGTTGCTATTTGGGTTAATATTGAATATTTTTATCAAGAATATTTTAAGTCGGATGATATGAAAAGAAGAATTGACGGACTAAGTAATATGCTACTCACTGTTTATCACGAAATTGAACATTCTAAGCAAAATATTTTTGTTAGGCGAAGCCGATTAAGACCTGATGTTTTAGAATTGGCATATGAGATGGTTGTAAAATTAGCAAATGATGAAACTTTTTATAATTTTAATTATGATAGGTTGACTTCAGAAACATATGCGGATATATGGGGCAGATTTAATATGTCAGATTTCCTTACAGGTAATATTCCCGATGATATAATACAAAAGCTAAAAGAAACTAACCAAATCAGCGATGCGGTTAGTTTAACTAATTCAAAAATTGGTAAAGTATATAGAACAGGTAAGCTAGAACCTAGAGACAAGTTCTTTAGAACAATGTGTGATTTATATATAAAACGTTATCCTGATACTTTGTATAATTATCCCGTTCTCCAAAAGGTATATGATGAGAAAGGACAAAGAAAAGATTTAGAGCAAATTTTTGAACAAATGATAACTGACGGCAGAAATATTGTTTATAAATATTCTTCGCTAGATAAGAAAATAGAGAATGTTTTTCTTTTACAGCAAGAATATTCAGATTGTACTAATTTTTATTTTGAGATTATAGGACCACTTATTTCTAAAGCTACTGAAGAAGATTATAAAAGAATTTCAGGTAAGTTTGGAACAGGGAATTTAGTAGAGTACTTAACTAAAATGGAACAGTATTTTAATGAAAAAGCTGAAGATAAAATGGATTATATAAGATTTGCAAAGGAAATGAATATGCAACAGATGTTACTTGAAGATGAAAGCTTAGTAGAGCAAGAATTAAAATCCCAGATTAACGCGATAGTAAGATTTCAAAATGGTTGTACATTTAATAAAATTTCGGAAAAGTTACTTAGAGAGGGTGGACATATAAGAGGAACAAGAGAAAATTTAAGCCCTGAAATTAAGAAAAGAAGAAGTCTTTTTGCTAATTCTTTGATTAGTATTTATGATGCGTTTGAAAATGAGAATGATTATGAGAAAAGAGCGTTTAGTGAAGAAAGCGATATAGACGAAGTAATTGATGCTTTATATTTTAACCGATTTGAAGGGTTTATGAAGAATAAAACAGTAGAAGAAGGGAAAAAACAAGAATTTGGAAATGAAGAAGTCACAAAAATTGTACAGATTTTAAAAATTGCTAAGATTTTAACACGTGACAGCGGAAAAGATTATTTTAATGAATTTTTGACAATACCTGAGGTAAATAAATTACTAGTTCTTCTTGAAATGGATAAGAGCGGTTTTTTAAAGGAATGTATAGGAAGTGGTATTAAGAAGAAAAAATATCCTGAAACGGAGGCTGAACAAGGAAAGTATAAAGAATATATTCGTGGACTAAAAGATAATGCCGAGAAGATACAGCTACTAAATGATGAACTCCCTAAAATAAAGCAAAGAGCCAAAGAGAGTAGATGTAGGTAGGCTAGAATAGGAGATTGAAAGAGAATGGCAGAAATGACGCCAATGATGAAGCAATATTTACAGATGAAAGAGGAAAATAAGGATTCTATTTTATTTTTCCGTCTGGGAGATTTTTATGAAATGTTTTTTGATGATGCGGTTTTGGTATCGCGTGAACTTGAGCTTACATTAACCGGGAGAGATTGTGGTCAAGAGGAAAGAGCGCCGATGTGCGGAATTCCTTATCATGCTGCTGAGACATATATTTCACGTTTGGTTAAAAAGGGATATAAGGTTGCTATTTGTGAACAAATGGAAGACCCAAGATTGGCTAAAGGGTTGGTAAAAAGAGAAATAATTAGGGTTGTTACTCCGGGTACGGTTATGGAAAGCATAATGCTTGATGAAAAGAATAATAACTATATTTGTGCTATATATAAATTGGGAATTAATTTTGGATTGGCAAGTGCGGATGTTACTACCGGTGAAATTTCTTGTACTGAGTTTTTAGGTGGCGGAAGTTTTATGAGTTTAATCGATGAGATGGCAAGAATAAAGCCGTCTGAGATTGTTGTAAATTCTGCTTTGTTTTATGAGGAAAATGAGATAGGAACGATTAGAAAAAGATTTAGTAGTTTTACTTCTATGGCTGAAGATAGTTTTTTTGACAGAGGAGACGCTATTAATTTAATAAAGAAACATATTGATAATTTTACTGAAAACAAGGAAAGATTTTCTCTTGCATATATTGCAACAGGAGCTTTATTTAGATATTTATCAGAAATTCAAAAGGCTAATTTGGAACATATAAATAATTTAGAGGTATATGAGTCCGAGAAGTATATGAGTATAGATATAGCGACACGTCGTAATCTTGAGATTACTGAAACTATGAGGGATAAAGCTAGACGTGGTACTCTACTTTGGGTAGTAGATAATACAAATACTGCTATGGGTGCAAGAATGTTACATAGTTGGCTTGAGAGACCTCTTATTGATGTAGATAAGATTACCAAAAGGCACGATGCGGTTGAGGTTTTAAAGAATGATCCTATTTTACGTTCTGATGTAATTGAAAAATTGAATAAAATTTATGATATAGAGCGTCTTAGTGGACGTATTGTATATGGTAGTGCTAATGGTAGAGACATGGTTGCGTTAAAGCTTTCGTTAAAGAGATTACCGGAAGTAAAAGAGATTTTGGCTAAATTTGATAATCCTCTTTTAAGGGAATTAAATGATAACTTAGAGTTAGCGGAAGATGTTGTGGATATTATAGAAAAGGCTATTGTTGATGAGCCGCCAATTACTACAAAAGAAGGAAATATAATTAAAACCGGGTATAACGAAGAAGTAGATAGCCTTAGGTATGCCGGAACTAACGGTAAATCGATAATTGCTGAGATAGAGGCAAGAGAGCGTGAGAAAACCGGAATAAAGAATTTGAAAGTAAGTTTTAATAAAGTGTTTGGATATTATATAGAAGTAACTAAGTCATATTTTGATTTAGTACCGGATACATACATAAGAAAGCAAACTTTGACAGATAAAGAAAGATACATTACTGATGAATTAAAAAAGATAGAAGAAACTATTTTAGGAGCAGAAGAAAAAATTGTAATTTTAGAATATGAATTGTTTTGTAGAGTTAGGGAATATGTTGCAGCTCAAGTTGAAAAATTGCAAAGAATTGCCTCTATTATTGCACAAATTGATACATTAACGGCTCTTGCTCAGACCGCTGAGAAAAATGGATATGTAAAACCTATCGTTGATAATTCCGGTATAATTGAAATTAAAGATGGAAGGCATCCTGTTGTTGAGAAATGCTTATCTGCTGGTGAATTTGTTCCAAACGATACGTTTTTGGATTTTGAGGAAAATGAAATAGATATATTGACAGGTCCTAATATGGCCGGTAAGTCCACATATATGCGTCAAGTTGCGTTAATTGTGTTACTTGCCCAAATAGGAAGCTTTGTGCCGGCAAGTTTTGCGAGAATCGGTGTTGCTGATAAGATTTTTACAAGAGTTGGTGCGTCTGATGATTTGGCTATGGGACAATCTACTTTTATGGTAGAAATGACGGAAGTTGCTAACATTTTGAATAATGCGACGAGTAGAAGTTTGGTTATTTTGGACGAAATTGGGCGTGGAACAAGTACTTTTGACGGACTTAGTATTGCTTGGGCTGTTGTTGAGCATATCAGCGAGAAATTAAAATCTCGAACTTTGTTTGCTACTCATTATCATGAGCTTACTGAACTTGAGAATAAGATTACAGGTGTTAAGAACTATTGCATTTCTGTTAAGGAGAAGGGCGATGATGTAATTTTCCTTAGAAAGATTATTCGTGGAGGAGCTGATGGAAGTTATGGTGTTCACGTTGCTAAGCTTGCAGGAGTACCTTTTGCGGTTGTAAATCGTGCAAAAGAAGTATTAAAGCAGTTGGAAGATGCGGATATTAGCAAGAGACATACTAAAGATATCAAAAAATCTAATGCTGTTGTAGGTCAAGTTGATATGTTTAATTATAAAGGAACTAAAATTGCGACTGAGCTTGAGAAACTTGATTTAAATGGAGTTACGCCAATTGATGCGTTAAATATTTTATATAAATTAAAGGAACAGTTGTAGAT
>CAYZJZ010000014.1:0-15218 GCA_964478905.1 uncultured Eubacteriales bacterium | reverse complement strand
AATGTCCATTCCTACATGTAACAATTTTTCCATTATATTACCTCATCTTCCGACATATTTTTCAACATTCTTATCTTAGCACATTTTTTTTCCTATCGCAAGAATTATTATTAATATTGAATAAATTACATATTTCTAAAAAAATTGACAAGAAAAAAGGGGATATAAAAAACTCGTTTATTATTTGAATAACGTATTATACTGTAGCAAGCGAAACAAAAATTGCTTTTTTGTCCCTCTATGTAAATCATATTTTAAAGCTGTACAGGATGTGAGCGTAAGCTCCGTTCCGTTCTTTAACTTGCCTCTACACTTTCCACAAAAAATATTTTTGGTGAGTGAGGTACAGTATAATACATTATGAATTTTATGAGTATTTTTACAGCCGCCATTTTTCTAAAAAGAATTTCAGATATTAATTATATATAACGAGTCTAAACAAATTTTGAAGCAAGTAAACTAATTGCAAAAAACACAGCTGAAACCATAACAATAGATGCTCCTGCTGCGGTTTCCATGTAATATGAACCTATTAGTCCGACTATACAAGAAATTAGCGAAAATACTACTGAAAGGATTGTATATTGCCTTATATTCCTAGAGATATTTCTAGCCGTAGCTGCCGGTAATATAAGTAAAGAATTTATTATCAAAATTCCTACCCATTTTATAGAAATCATTACAACTACCGCAAGTATCAATATAAATACCAATTTCAACACATCCGCATTTACTCTCCTACTTCTGGCAATAGAGGCATTAACTCCGGATAAAATCAACTTATTAAACAATATACTCCATACAATAACAGTAACAATAAACGTAATAAACAAAAGTACTATTTCTTCACCGGTAATACTTAAAATATCGCCGATTAAATAATTTGAATACTTATTGAAATTTCCACCCTTAGAAAGTAAAACCAAGCCTAACGCCACAGCCGTAGACGAAAAAACGCCAATTACAGTATCGGTAGAAATAGTTTTCCTTTTCTCTATAAACCAAATACAAATCGCCATAATTACAGCAAAAGCTATCATAGAATAAATCGTATCAGATATTCCTAAAATTACCCCTATTCCTATTCCGGTTAACGCTGAGTGACCAAGAGCTTCAGAGAAAAAAGAAAGCTTATTATTTACAACCATACTTCCCAAGAAACCAAATAGTAATCCAATCAAAATAGTAGCCAAAAACGCATTTTTCATAAAATCATATTCCAGCCAGTCATACGGCAAGAACCTATCCAAAAAACAATATATATTTTGCATATTCAACCTTCTCCACATAAATTTAACATTTAAAGTGTACTACATATTTACATATTTTTCAATGGTAAAAAGTTGTTATTATTCTGATTTTGTGTTTTGCAAAAGGCAATATCATTAGTTTACATTTTTGCTTTACTTTAAATGTTAATTGTGATATAATGGATATCGGTCTTTATAAGACAAAATGTGCATATATTTTTATGCACAGAAATCTCTATTTTTTATTAAAAAGGAGTTAGCTATGGAAAAAACATTACTTAAAAGCAAAAAGGTATTGGCAGTTTGTATGGAAACTACTGCCGGCGGAAGAAACTATTCAGGTGGTCTTGGTGTACTCTACGGTGACACCACTCGAACAATGGCAAGACTTGGCGCTGATTTTCTCGCTGTAACGCCTCTTTACAAGTATGGTTATGTTCGTCAAACAGTAACTGACGAAGGTGTCATTGACGAATATCCAGAACAAGACTTTAAGGAATCTTATGCCGACATTAATATGACACTTAATATTCCTATGACCGGACGAGACATTAAAGTAAAAGTATGGGCGAACAAAGAGATATCCATTGCTTATGGTTTGGATACATTCCTACCAGAAAACGGCGAATTTGCTAACATTACCAACAATCTCTACGGAGAAAATGGTTTTGCTGAATTCGACGGCGAAGCTCAAAGAGTTATGCAAGAAGTTATCGCAGGTGTAGGCTCAATTCTCCTTGCACGTAAACTTGGTTTTAACTTCGATATTCTTCATCTTAATGAAGGTCACGGAGTATTCGCAGCTCTCTATTTAATTGCTGAAAAAAAGGCGATGGGCATTCCGTTTGAAACAGCATTAATGGAAGTTAGACGAAATACCGTATTTACAACTCATACGCCAATTAGTGCCGGTAATAAGAGCCGTCCGATTCAGATGCTTATTGATCTTGGTGTAAACTTCGGTTTATCCTATGATGAACTAAAAGCTATCGGCGGTGACAGTACTGGTACAATGTTCGGCTCTACAACAGCGTGCCTTAGAGTTTCAAAAATCGCTAACGCGGTTGCTCTTAAACATCAGACAACGTCTCAAGAACTTTGGAACCATATCGACAATAGATGTCCTATTACCTACATCGATAACGGTGTTGATATTTCTTTCTGGCAGTCTCCTGATATAAAAAGCGCTTACTCGTATCATGACCTTGACCTGCTTTTATATTTCCACAGAAGTGAAAAAAATAAGTTAATCGAAGAAGTACTTAAACGTAACGGAGTTAAATTAAATCCGGATTTGCCGATTATAGGATTTGCTCGTCGAGTAATTGAATATAAGCGTGCAACTTTGATTTTCGAAGATCTTCCGAGATTTGAAAGACTAATCAACAACTTCGGTATTCAAGTAATCTTCTCCGGCAAAACTCATCCTAAGGACTTTGCTAGTAAAGAAATCCTTATGAATCTTTACAGAATGTCTAAGCGCTACCCCAACAATGTCGTATTTCTCCAGAATTACGACACAGAAATTGCAAAATTTATGGTAAGAGGTTGTGACATTTGGCTCGGTAATCCGAGAATCCCGCTTGAAGCTTGTAGTACCTCCGGTATGAAAGCTGCTACAAACGGTGTAATAAATGTATCAACTGCGGACGGTTGGTGGTACAGAAGTTCCAGATATTCTATAAACGGTTGGGTTATTGGTGAAAGCCAGTCTCAGGACAGCTATACTGATGCTCAGTACCTCTACGATACTTTGGAAAAAAAGGTTCTTCCGACTTACCAGGTTCCCCAACATTGGGCAAAGATGATGTTTGCATCAATCTATACCGCAATGGAAGAGTGCTCTACGGATCGAATGGTTAATGACTACTACGCCTATATCTACAACGCTCCATATATCTATTAAAATTAACCCCCTCACGATTTGTGAGGGGGGCTTTCCTTTACTATTTTTTAAACAAATTCATAAACCTTTCGCTTATTTCTTCTTTTTCTTTTTTAGTTTCTTCTTCCAAAATTATATACATTCCTTCATCATTTTCACAAACCATATCTCCGTCTTTAGGCATTGTTACGAATTTTTTGAATTCGATTTCTACCATTCCGCCATTCTCATTTTCACAAACGACTTTGTTTTCTTCAATTCTGTCAACGATTAATTTCATATCTTTATCCTCCTTTTAAGGTTTACAAGCTCCACATGGACTATATCCTTTAGTTATAAGTTCCTCTCGGTTTCCGTTAAATTCTTCACGATTTTTATCTGAAATCTTATCAACCGACGAACAAGTCGGCAAATGAAATTTCTTTGAGTTTACATTTAGAACATATCTGTTTTCAGCTTTATCACTTTCACCTTGAATTAAAGTTTTACCTGTTTTCCAAGTAATATCTTTTCCATTTGAAATAGCTACAATATTCCCAACTTCATCAGTTCTGTAAACTTCTATGTCGTATTTTTTTATTTTCGCCAAAGTTTCTTTATGAGGATGACCGTATGAATTATCTTTTCCGCACATAATAACTCCATAAGTCGGCGAAACCGCCTTCAAAAAGCTATCAGAAGACGAAGTCGAACTACCGTGATGACCAAATTTCAGTACATCAGACTTAAGCTCATACCCTGAATTTACAACATCACCTTCAGGCTCAGTCTCAGCATCTCCGGTAAATAAGAAAGAATTTTCGCCATAAGTAAGTCGTATAATTATCGACGCATTATTTAAATTATCGCCATAATCTTTCGACGGAGAAAGTATTATAAACTCAGCCTCTCCAAGCTCATATTTATCTCCAACTACAGCTTTAGTTACTGAAAGATTTTTATTCTCAATAGCTTCTATCGCACGCTTAAAGTACTTACCGGTATTGATTTTTTCTGTCAGTATAATGTTCTCAATTTCAAAATTATTAACAATATCCGAAAACGAACCCATATGATCTTCGTGAGGATGTGTACCGATTAAATAATCTAATTTAGTTACTCCACAAGCATCTAAATACGTTTTTATCGTATCTCCCGATTTACTATCTCCCGCATCAATTAACATAGCATTTCCGCCGGTTTTTATTAAAATCGAATCAGCTTGGCCAACATCAATAAAATGAACTTCCAATTCTTCAGAAGAAATCGGTTCTATACTAGAAATAACATCGTTATTATCAGTAGGTAACGGATAAATATCCTCTACATAATCGCACGAAGTTAGTCCCAACAGCATCAAAAGTGATAAAATTAAAAAGACTAATCTAACAAAAATCTCTCTCTTACCAGCTTGAACAAACATATTGGTCATAAAGCAATCTCCCTTCAAAAAATATCTTAGGTTTTAATTATTAACTAACTAGGCTAGTTTATCACTTTATGTAATCTCAGTCAATACATTGTAATTAAACATTTGACATAAAAAATTACTGCTCCGACTTAATTTTTGGCAAAAATTCTAAATAGTAATCTGAAAAAGCAAAAAACTGTAAAAAACTCATTTATCATTAATACAATGCTTTATAAATTTACGAGTTTTTTACAGTCTTAATAATTTATTTAAAAATCTCTTTCATATTATCAAAAAAGCTTTTCCTTGTTTCATATTCCTCTTCTCCGCATACTTCAGCGAATTTATTTAACGCTTTTTTCTGCTCAGAGTTAAGATGTTTCGGCACTTCAACATTTACAGTTATATACATATCTCCTACGCCATAACCATTTACATCTTTTATTCCTTTACCTTTTAATCTAAACTTAGTTCCCGGTTGAGTACCTTCCGGCAAATCAAACTTTACCTTGCCGTTTAATGTCGGTACTTCTATAACCGCTCCGATAGTAGCTTGAACAAAAGTAATCGGAATATCACAATATAGATTATTTCCGTCTCTTCTAAATAACTTATGTGGAGCTACTCTTACCTTAATGTGTAAATCTCCATTTGGCCCGCCTTTATCTCCAGGTTGGCCTTGACCTTGAAGCGAGATAGTTTGACCATTGTCTATTCCGGCAGGAATTTGAGCCTTAATCTTTATTTTCTTCTTAACATTTTTCTTACCTCGACAAGCCGAACAAGGTTGTTCAATTATCGTTCCCTCTCCACGGCAAGTTTGGCAAGGGCGAGACGTTTGAATTCTTCCCAAAATCGTATTTTGGAAACTCGTTACCTGACCGGTTCCGTTGCAAGCAGTACACTTCTTAGCACTTGTACCAGGTTTAGCACCGCTTCCGTTACAAGTCTCACACTTTACTAATCTTTCTATTTCTATCTCTTTTGTTACACCCTTTGCAGCTTCCTCAAAAGAAAGATCTATAACCGTAGAAATAGTAGCCCCTCTTTTTGGACCATTAGAAGAAGCTCGCGTATTACCTCCACCGTTAAACAATTCTTCAAATATATCGTTAATTCCGCCAAAGCCTCCGGTAAATTCAAAACCAGAACCGTTAAAGCCTCCCGAAAATCCGCTAAAGCCGTTAAACCCATTAAATCCTCCGGCACCTGCTCCCATAGGATCAGTAGTTCCAAATTGATCATAATTAGACCTCTTTGTCGGATCGCTTAAAACTTCATAAGCCTCATTAACTTCCTTAAACTTAGCCTCAGCGTTTTTATCACCCGGATTTAAATCCGGATGATACTTCTTAGCAAGTTTTCTATATGCTTTTTTTATTTCATCATCTGTCGCAGTTTTAGTTAATCCTAAAACTTCATATAAATCTTTCGCCATTATTTAACGCTCCTAAAATTTACTTATTATTGTTATCATCCTCAACAACATTGTAGTCTGCATCAACAACATTATCGTTAGAATCAGTAGTTTCGGTTGCATTTCCTGTTGGTTGGGCTGTTTGACCTGCAGCTGATGCTTGTTGATATAATTTTTCAGAAACACTGTAAAAAGCAGTTGTTAACTTTTCAGCAGCAGCATTAATTGCATCAACATCATTGCCTTCTAAAGCTTTCTTAGTATTAGCAATTTCTTCTTCAATCTTAGACTTTTCATCAGCAGAAATCTTATCTCCAAGTTCTCTTAATGTCTTTTCACTGTTATAAACAATTGAATCAGCATTATTTCTAGCTTCAGCTTCCTTCTTTTTCTTCTTATCTTCTTCTGCATATTGTTCAGCTTCCTTAACAGCCTTATCAATATCAGAATCACTTAAATTCGAGCTTGCAGTAATTGTAATATTTTGTTCATTTCCTGTTCCCATATCCTTTGCAGATACGTGAACAATACCGTTAGCATCAATATCGAATGTAACTTCAATTTGAGGTACTCCACGAGGAGCTGCAGGAATTCCTGTAAGTTGGAATCTTCCTAAAGTTTTATTATACGCAGCCATTTCTCTTTCACCTTGTAAAACGTGTACTTCAACGCTAGTTTGACCATCAGCGGCTGTTGAAAATACTTGACTCTTCTTTGTAGGAATTGTTGTATTCCTTTCAATTAACTTTGTAAATACTCCGCCATAAGTTTCAATACCTAAAGACAATGGAGCAACATCAAGTAATAATAAATCTTTAACATCTCCTGCTAAAACTCCGGCTTGGATAGCAGCACCAACAGCAACACATTCATCAGGGTTAATTCCTTTATATGGTTCTTTGCCTGTTAATTTCTTAACTAACTCCTCTACCATCGGAACTCTCGTAGAACCACCAACTAGAAGAACTTTATCTAAGTCAGATGCTGTAAGTCCGGCATCTTTTAACGCTTGATTTACAGGGCCAGATGTAGACTCAACCAAGTCTCTAATTAAATCTTCAAACTTAGCTCTTGTTAAATCTACGTCTAAATGCTTAGGACCTGATTCGTTAGCTGTAATAAATGGTAAATTTACATTAGCACTCATCACACCAGACAATTCAATCTTAGCCTTTTCAGCAGCTTCTTTTAATCTTTGCATTGCCATACTATCTGTTTTTAAATCAATTCCGTTATCTTTCTTAAAAGTCTCTACTAAGAAATCAATAACTCTGTTATCGAAATCATCTCCACCAAGTCTATTATTACCAGCAGTAGCCAAAACTTCCAAAACTCCATCTCCGATTTCTAGGATAGATACATCGAATGTTCCTCCACCTAAGTCGTATACCATTACCTTTTGTTCTTTTTCTTTATCAAATCCATAAGCTAAAGCAGCAGCAGTCGGCTCATTTATAATTCTCAATACTTCCAAACCGGCAATTTTTCCGGCATCTTTAGTCGCTTGTCTTTGTGCGTCTGTAAAATATGCAGGAACAGTTATAACCGCTTGAGTTACTTGTTCACCTAAATAGCTTTCAGCATCAGCTTTTAATTTTTGTAGAACCATAGCAGAAATTTCTTGTGGAGAATATTTCTTACCATCAATATCTACTCTTCTATCTGTTCCCATATCTCTTTTTATTGAAATAATAGTTCTCTGAGGGTTTGTAACAGCTTGTCTTTTAGCAATTTGACCAGCCAATCTTTCACCATTTTTAGCAAAAGCCACAACAGACGGAGTAGTTCTAGCTCCCTCAGCATTAGCGATAACTACCGGATTTCCTCCTTCCATAACTGCAACACATGAATTTGTTGTTCCTAAATCAATACCAATAATCTTTGACATAATACTTCTCTTCCTTTCTTTATCTATACACAAAATTTTAACAATTTAATTCGCTACAACAACCATACTATGACGAATAATTCTATCCTTTAACTTGTAGCCTTTTTTAAGTTCCTTAGAAATAATATTTTCTCCAAGGTTTTCGTCTTCTACATGCATAACTGCATCATGTAAATTAGGATCAAACGCTTCTCCAACTGCCTTTATTTCTTCAGCGCCTAATTTCTTTAGTATATCATCAAATTGTCTGCAAACAAGTTGAATTCCTTCTCTCCAAGACTTCGAAGTTTCATCATCGCCTCCAATTGAGCCAGCACTTTTTTCTAAAGTATCTAAAACAGGTAAAAACTCAGTAATAAGTTCAGCTGAAATTAAAGAATATAAAGAATCCTTCTCTTTTGCAACTCTTTTTCTATAATTGTCAAAATCAGCCATTACACGTTGAAGTTGAGCGTAATATTCTTCTGCCAAAGCATTTACCTCTTTTTCTTCTTTTATAGCTTCATTTTGAAGCACTTCTTTTTCTTGTGTTTCTTCCATTTTATAACCTCCTTAGGTATTTTTAGCTATCCAATAAATATTTAATATAACCAATAACTTTGCTATAATCCATACGCCTTGGACCTACTATCGCAATATCCCCTTTATCCCTGTAAGAAAAAGTAATCAAGCTGTAATCTTGCATTTGTTCTAAGGTATTTTCTTTTCCTATCTTTACAGTAATGTTAGGGCCATGTGAATTAGAAATAACCTCTCTTATCAGTTCTTCTTCTTCAAGCAAATACATAAACTTTCTAATACTCTCCACGTCATTAAATTCCGGATAATCAAATACATTATTTCTTCCATATAAAAACATAGTATCATCATCTAAAGAAATCGACGTATAATGAGTTGCACCGGATAACGCCATAGAAATCGCTTGAAGTATATCTTTATCTCCTTTATTTATACTCTCAAGCACTTTTACAATTTCGTCTTCATCAACATTATCTACATTCATTATATCATCTACATAATACCTGTATCCTAAATCAGACGGAATACGTCCGGAAGACGTATGCGGTTTCTCTATCAGCCCCATCGCTTCCATCTCAGCCATTTCATTCCGAATCGTAGCCGAACTCAGCTCTAAGCCGTAATCGTTAGCAATAATTTTCGAGGCAATAGGTTCAGCATTATCTAAATAATAGTCTACAATAGCTTGTAATATGCGTTTTTTCCTATCATCAAGAAACATTTTTATCACCTTTTTTCTTGATTAGCACTCAAGCTAAAAGAGTGCTAATTTCAAGATTAAAAATACCACCTTGCATGTTAAATGTCAATAGATTTTACGTATTTTTTCAAAACAAATATTGTCAACACCATATGGTCTTTGCGAAAAGTTCAACAACAGAACAGTCAACAATTGATTCTCTAAAGCTTCGCTTTAAATAGCAGAAGTTACACAGAATGGACCGTTCTCTACAAAAGCAAATTTTTTAACGACAAAAAAAGACTAAAGCAATATGCCTCCACATAAAACCTTAGCCCTTTATTCACTATTCTCCTTTATAACTGAATTACCACTCCCTACATCAATCGAGATTATGCAAAGTAGAGAGTTTCAACAAAACTAAAAATTTAGCCAAGAGTTTTTTCTACCTTCTCCCACGGCAAATCTAAATCATCTCTACCAAAATGGCCATATGCAGCTGTTTGTTTATATATCGGTCTCCTTAAATTTAGTTCTTGTATAATCCCACTCGGAGTTAAATCAAAATTATCCATAACTATCTTCACAAGTTCATCTTCAGACTTTTCGCTTGTTCCAAAAGTATCAATTCTAACTGATACAGGTTTCGCAACTCCTATCGCATAAGCTAACTGAATTTCACACTTTTTAGCCAGCTTATTCGCCACTATATTTTTAGCAATATATCTCGCCATATAAGACGCTGACCTGTCTACTTTTGTAGGATCTTTTCCTGAAAAAGCTCCTCCACCATGACGAGCATATCCGCCATAAGTATCTACTATAATCTTTCTTCCAGTTAATCCCGAATCCCCTTGCGGACCACCTATTACAAATCTTCCGGTAGGATTTACATATATCTTTGTATTCGCGTCAATTAGCTCCTTCGGAATTACAGCATTTATAACATTATCAATAATATCGTATCTTAACCTTTCGCCGCCAACATCATCCGAATGTTGAGCTGAAACAACAACAGTATCAACCCTAAAAGGCTTGTCAGCCTCATCATACTCTACCGTAACTTGAGTCTTGCCGTCAGGTCTTAAATAATTCAATGTCCCATTTTTCCTAACTTCCGTAAGACGTCTAGCTAACTTATGAGCAAGAGAAATCGGCATAGGCATTAATTCCGGAGTCTCATCACAAGCATAACCAAACATCATTCCTTGGTCGCCTGCTCCCAGTCCGATAATCTCCGAATTTTTTTCTTCCAAAGAACAATCTACTCCCATAGCTATATCGCCGGACTGTTCATCTATACTCGTAATTACTCCGCAAGTATTACCGTCAAAACCATACTTCGCTCTATCGTATCCTATTTCCAAGACAGTATCACGAACTATTTTTTGAATATCAACATAGCATTTTTCAGTACTGATTTCCCCCATAACATGAACCAAACCAGTAGTAGCCGTAGTTTCACAAGCAACTCTAGCCATAGGATCTTCAGCTAAAATCGCATCCAAAATAGCATCAGAAATAGCATCACACATTTTATCCGGATGTCCTTCGGTAACTGACTCAGACGTAAAGAACTTTCTATTGTTCATAACAAATCCTCCTTTATCTAGTCAAATCTTGAATTTCTTTTGGTGTTAAATGTCTATACTTACCTTCTTTAACTCCATCTATGCTAATTCTTCCAATAGCTTGTCTATGTAACGTAATAACTTTATGACCAATGGCCTCACACATCTTTTTAACTTGTCTATTTCGCCCTTCGTGAATAACAATCTCAACAATAGAATTTTTCTTAATTTCTTTTACAATTCGTATTTTAGCCGGATATGTCTTTTTTCCATCAATATAAACCCCTTTAGCAAAAGTACGCATTTCCTCCGCCGTCGGAATGCCTTCAACTTCAGCAATATACGTTTTGCTAATCTCATGCTTCGGATGAGTAAGCTTATATGAAAAATCTCCATCATTAGTTAAAATAATAGCTCCGGTTGTATCCTTATCTAGTCTTCCGACAGGATAAAGCCTTACATTTATATCTTTTACCAAATGAAGGATAGAAGGATTTTCAAATTGATCCTTTGCCGCACTTATATAGCCAGAAGGCTTATTAAGCAAAATATAAACCTTGTTTTTCTCAAGCTTTACCAATTTATTATTATACATTACCTTATCACGAGACGGATTTACCTTAGTCCCCAGTTCAGTAACAACCCCGCCGTTAACCTTAATCTTACCGGATAAAATAAGTTCTTCAGCCTTTCGCCTTGAAGCCACACCACATTCAGCAAGATACTTCTGTAATCTACATTCCATATAATCCACTCCGTTATTCTTCTTCTTTTTCTATATGCTTATCTGACGGTTCACCTGTATCACAAATTTTTACCTTTGTAATTCTCTTTTCCACAATTTCCTCAACTTTAAATAATAAACCGTTAAACTCAAACTCCGGCTTACTGCCTTCTTCAGGAACAATTCCCAAATGTCCCATAATAAAACCGCCCAATGTATCATAATCATCCACCGGCAATTTTTTATCAAACTTTCTCGCAACTTCCACCAAGCTAACAGTTCCGTCTACTAGTTGTGTATTCTCATCAATCGGTGTAAAATCCATAACTTCCTCGCCGTCATATTCGTCAAAAATATTTCCAACAATTTGTTCCATTAAATCCTCAACTGTTAAAATTCCGGCTGTTCCACCATATTCGTCAACAACAGCGGCCATATACATTTTATTCTTCTTAAGCTCACTAAATATATCATCAATAACCTTAGAATCCGGTACGAAATAAATAGGACGCATAGCATCTTTCATATTAAATTTATCTTCTGAGCCACCTAAATACTTAATTAAATCTTTAGAATGAAACATTCCGACAATATTGTCAATATCTTCCTCATAAACAGGATATCTTGTAAACATTTCTTCCTTCATAATATCCATTACATCTTGTAATGTAGCATTTATCGGAATAGCAATAATATCCTTTCTATGAGTCATAACCTCAGCCGCAGTTATATTGTTAAAATCAAACACATTTTCAATCATTTCTTTTTCATTAACTTCAATAGCACCTTTTTCTTCTCCAAGGTCAACCATCATACGAATTTCTTCTTCAGTAACCTTCTCCTCATTCGCATTAGGATCCCCACCGGTAAGACGTATTAATCCGTTTGTAGATGCAGTAAGTAGCTTTACAAACGGTCTTGCAATTTTTTCAAAGAAAGTTAAAATTCCAATTACCATCATCGACAAAGCTTCACTATGTTGCATAGCAATTCTCTTAGGAACTAATTCACCAAAAACTAAAGTAAAATATGACAAAACTATCGTAATTATAATCAATACTATAACAGCCAAAGCATCTTCCGGAATATAATTAAATACACTTTTCGGCATTGCATACATAATCTTATTCGAAAAGCTATCAGCAGCAACCGCACTGGCAAGCAAACCGGATAAGGTTACACCAACCTGAATAGTAGCTAAAAACTTACTCGGTTCTTTAGTCAACTTTTCAATTTGTTTAGCTTTCTTATTTCCATCTTCAGCCATCTTCTTTATTTTCGCATCATTTAGCGTAACTATCGCCATTTCGGATGCAGCAAAAAAGGCATTGGTAAAAATCAAAAAAATCAAAAAGCAAATTTGAAGTAACAAATTACCATCTTCCATTTTTATAAAAATCCCCCTCATAAATTATATTTATGATTAATGATATATTATCAATTAACTATTGTCAATTATACACTAAAAGTTATTCAGCTTTCTCCTCTACCTTTATGCTAACTTTTATAATTCTTCTAAAATCCTTTTTCTTAACTGTAACTTTTAAATTTTCATATTCAAATCCTTCGCCCTCACTCGGAATTCTTCCCAATTGTTCAATAATCCAACCACTTACAGTAGTTATATCTTCAAATTTATTCTCAATATCAAAAAATTCAAAAAACTTTTCAAGATTAAGCCCACCAGCTACACAATATTCATCGTTAGATACCTTTTCAATTTCAGGATTAACCTTATCATGTTCATCCCAAATTTCACCAACAAGCTCCTCCAAAATATCTTCTAGCGTAACAATTCCCATAGTTCCGCCATACTCATCAGCCACAATCGCCATATGTGACTTAGATTGTTGTAAAAGCTTTAATAACTTAGAAATCTTTATAGTCTCGCTAACAAACTGAACTGGCTTTATTATACTTGTCGGTGGCTCTTTTTTATGTATAACAAATTTGTAAAAATCCTTTTCATTAATAATTCCGACAATATCGTCTATATCCTCATCATACACAGGAAACCTCGAAAAACCGCTTTCAAAAATCTTTTCTTGTATTTCCTCTACCGACTCATTTTTATAAATCGCCACAACATCAACTCTTGGAGTTAAAATATCTACCGCCTCAAGACTGTTAAAACCAATAGCATTACGAATTATTTCTCCTTCTTGTTCATTAAATTCGCCATCTTCTTCAGCCTCTTGAACTATATTTAAAAGTTCCTCTTCAGCATTAGCTTCCTCTTTCTTAAAAATTTTATCCACAATATCACGAATTTTACCAAAATGTTGTTCATTATCCTCTTCAGCCATAAATGTATCTCCCTTCAAAAATTCTCTCGTTATACATATCGGCAATTTTCTTCGGAAATTAATTCCTATCATTTAGTCATTAGCAAATTACAATTTCGCCGTCTTTTAATACCTCTTTGCCAATTCCTTTTACAATGTCTTTAGCATTCCCACCCTTATACAAAACAGGCACATACTCTTTAGAATATCCCTCTCTATATCCATCTTTAACACGGTTTTCTAAAATTACCTCTATTTCTTTTCCTATAAAGCTTTTTGCAAACTCAATTTCATTAATGTGCGACAAATTTATAAGTTTATCAGCACGTTCCTTCTTAACCGACTTTTCAATTTGGTTTGGCATCTTAGCCGCAGGAGTTCCATACCGTTTAGAATATGGGAAAATATGCATTTTGCTCAACTTTATTCTTTTTAAATAATCATACGTTTGATTAAATTCTTCCTCCGTCTCGCCGGGAAAACCAACAATTACATCAGTTGTTATCGCCGCGTATGGAAAAGCTTTTCTAATCATATTAACTTTTTCCTCATACTCTATGGTTGTATATTTTCTGTTCATTCTTTTCAGAACTGTATCACATCCACTTTGAAGCGATAAATGAAAATGCTTGCAAACCTTATCAAGTTTTTTCATCCGCTCTATGTTTTCCTCGGAAATAAATGACGGTTCAAGCGAGCCTAAACGAATTCTTTTTATTCCTTCTATTGAATTTAGCTCCTCCAAAACATCCATCAAATTTTTATCTTTGGTATCCTTTCCATAAGATGCAAGATGAATTCCAATTAATACAACCTCACCAAAGCCTTTTTTCACCATATTTTTTACTTCATTTATAACTTCATTAAAATCTCTACTTCGTATTGGCCCTCTTACATAAGGAATTATACAATACGAACAATACCTATCACACCCATCTTGAATTTTTATATATGCACGAGTCCTATCCTCAGAAATTATTCCGTCATTCTCCCAAAACTCTTTTTCATTTTTTATTTCACGCACATTAATTAGTCTTTCCCCTGAATATTCATTCAAAATAGTCAATATATTTTTTCTATCTTCGTTCCCAATTACTATATCCGCTCCGTCTATCGTCTTATTATCACGAATTATACCCTGAGCCATACACCCGGTAACAATAACTATACTATTTTCATTACTATTCTTAGCTAAATGAATAATTTGTCTAGACTTTTTATCCCCCATAGCAGTTACCGTACAAGTATTAATTACATAAACATCAGCAACCGCATTAAAATCAACAATTTCATATCCGCCATTCTCAAAAATCGCTTTCATAGAATCCGTTTCATATTGATTAACCTTACAACCTAAAGTATAAAATGCAACTTTTTTCATACCACATAATCCTTTCTAAATCGAGTAGAGAATAAATAATTATTTTATTTATTCCCTCTCACACCACCGTACGTGCCGTTCGGCATACGGCGGTTCAATTTATATTTCAATATGAACTTTTCGATATTGGTCTAGTAGAAATACTAGACCTCTTTTTCTTAGTCTTTCAATATTGATTGCAAATTTCATCCAATCTGTTTTACTCACTAACTGATACCCTTTTCTTGTA